>DQUR01000075.1 GCA_015662175.1 Thermococcus paralvinellae
GGCCCGCCAGCAGATTAATGATGCGGTGAAGTGGAATGGCAATCTATTTTATAGGGTTAGGATTATACGATGAAAAGGACATCACACTCAAGGGTTTTGAGATAGCAAGAAAATGTGACCTGATCTTTGCGGAATTTTACACCTCTTTGCTTGCGGGCACAAGGGTGGAGAAAATTGAGAAACTCATTGGAAAGCCTATTAGGGTTTTAAGTAGGGAGGAAGTCGAGCTTCATTTTGAGAAAATTGTTCTAAGTGAAGCTAAAAACAAGGATGTGGCATTTTTAACAGCTGGCGATCCAATGGTAGCAACAACACATGCTGATTTAAGAATTAGAGCAAAGCAGATGGGGATTGAGAGCTATGTAATCCACGCCCCTTCTATTTACTCAGCCGTTTCAATCACAGGATTGCAGATTTACAAGTTCGGCAAAAGCGCAACGGTTTCTTATCCTGAAAAGAACTGGTTCCCAACAAGCCACTATGACGTGATAAAAGAGAACGGGGAAAGGGGACTTCATACATTGCTTTTCCTCGATATAAAGGCTGATCTAGGGAGATACATGACAGCAAACGAAGCTATGGAAATTCTCCTTCAGGTGGAGGGAATGAAAATGCAGAATGTGTTTACACCTGAAACCCTTGTCGTAGTCCTGGCAAGGGCCGGTTCTCTCAATCCAACTCTTAGGGCAGGTTACGTGAGGGACATGATAGATGAGAACTTTGGAAAGCAACCCCATATAATGGTAGTTCCGGGGAGGTTACACATAGTTGAAAAAGAGTATCTTGTGACGTTTGCCGATGCCCCGGCGGAGATACTTAAAAGGAGAGATCTATAGCGAAAGCTTTATATTTTTTGCTCTTTTCATTATTGCCGGAATGGGCCCGTGGTCTAGACTGGTTATGACGCCGCCCTCACAAGGCGGAGGTCCGGGGTTCGAATCCCCGCGGGCCCACCATGTCCCTTTTTCTATCTAAAAAGATATTTAAAAGATAAAAAAGCTTAAAAATCAAGTCTAAAAATCAAAGCACGGAGGGTAGAGGGATGGCGGTATTGAAGGCTATAAAAGTCAGGGACAGAGATGGTGAGATATTCTTTAGGTGCCCAAGGTGTGGAATGGTCTTTAAGAGGAGCAAAGACTATATCAAGCACATAAACAGAGCACATGGCCATCTATTTAAGAAGTAAGCCCTTTTTTAATTTTTATTTGGTGAAAAGAATCCTAAAGGGGATGAGGAAACAGCCAGGACCCTGAGTTGTGATGAACGGTTGGGCTTATCCGACCGATTACTCCTTGAGGTTTATCTCCTTTATCAGCTTTACTATGAAGGTCTTCCCGACCTTTTCTCTTGTAACCAGCTGCTTCTTCTCAAGCTCTTGGACTATTCTGCTCACTGTAGGCCTTGAGTATCCAGTTAGCTCTGGTAGCTCTTCCTGCTTAACTTTTCCACCTCTCTCAAGTATTGCTTTAACAACTATTCTTTCCTTCTCAGTCAACACCTCAATTGGAACCCTGTTTGCTGCCCATTTCTTTTTTGCCCAGTAGAGAATTATTGGAACAGTAATAACAAGTGAAATCACGGCACCGATGACAACCCACGGAATTGGAGATGGTTCTTTTGGTGGCGTTATTGTGATGGTTACATTTTTGCCGTACCAGAAGACTGAGTATCCCATTTCCTCAAGTTTTTTCTCAATTTCCGGTGAAAGTCCCGCTCCAATCATTATGACCTGCTTTGGATGTAACCTTTTGAGCCCTTCAATTGCAAACTCTGATAAATCATTTTCCAGGGTTAGGAGGAGTGGATAGCCATAGTTCATTGCAAATCTCGCTGCAGCCAATGCCGAGCCATAATCCAAGGCGCTCGCTAAAACAACGGTATCTGCACCATCCGGGTAAAAGTGAAGGGCCAATTTTTCAGCGGTTTCCGTTCTGACGTCTCCGCCGATTCTTGTAACACTAAACCCGAGTGAGAGGAGCTCGTCCTCAACTTCTTTGCTGACAGCATTCGAGTTCCCGATAATCAGGACATTCTTCCATCCGAACTGCACATATGACTGCAGTTGGGCCTTTGTCTTATCATCGAGCATTTGGGGATTTACAGGAAGAATTGGAATATCAAGCTTTTTAGAATAGGGAAGGGCCACAATGTAGTCAATCAGGTCATCGTTCCTAACAATTATCAAATCATACCTATGCCCGCTTTCCTGTGCCTTCACAGGGAAAAAAGTGAAGCTCACCAGAGAAATTATAACCAGTGAGAGCAATGAGAGTGATATCAGGATTTTATTCCTCAATCTTACCACCAGTTTTACCACCAGAATAAAGCTAAAAGAAAAGAGTTTAAAAGGTTTTTCAAAGCTTGAAGGTTTCCCCGGGTTTGAGAATTATAACCTCCGCCCTGTCACCAACAAGCTTTTTGAATTCCTCCGGGTCTTGTGCAATTGGTGGCCAGGTGTTGTAGTGCATTGGGATCACGTATCTGGGTTTTAACAACTCAACGGCCTTTGCCGCTTCCTTAGGCCCCATTGTGAAGTGACCTCCGATTGGGAGCAATGCGACATCAATCCCATAGAGCTCAGCAAACAGCTCCATGTCCTTAAAGACATAGGTATCTCCAGCGTGATAAATCGTTACACCGTCATCCACAATGTATCCACAGGCATTGCCCACCATGAAGTTCTCATCCGCCCCGCTTGAGTGCCAGGCTGGAACCTGGATGATCTTAACCCCATCAATCTCTGTTGGACCGTAGTTCATTCCAATTGTTGTTATGCCCCTGTTCTTCTCAACAAGATAGTTTGCTATGTCATACATTGCCACAATCCTTGCCCCTGTTTTTTGTGCAATTTTTACGGCATCACCGACATGGTCGCCGTGCATGTGGGTGACTAAAATTAAATCAACCCTGTCAAAGTCCTCCGGCTTTGCAGCTGCAGCTGGATTCCCTGTTAAGAACGGGTCTATAAGAATTCTTCTGCTCCCCTCAATTTCAAAGGCCGCATGTCCCAAGAACCTTATTTTCACCATTTGCCTCACCTCCAGATGTAAAATAATAACAGATGTTACTTAAATCTTTCGAAGTTTTGGGTATTTTGGATGTCTTTGGGTGTTCAACCAATACAAAGAGCATTGATGCCTTTTTCTACTCGTCAAAGCTTTACTTTTACCTATTCTGGGTCAAAAACGCCCAATCATATGTTTTCGGAAAGCTTATATAGACTTTTATCGATGTAAAATTCGGTGATTGTAACAATGACGTTTGATTATTTTTTCAAGCCTAGGACAATAGCTGTAATTGGTGCTTCTAATGATCCTTTAAAGCTTGGCTATGAAGTGTTTAAAAACCTTAAAAAATACCGGGAGGGGAGGGTTTATCCAGTAAACGTAAAAGACGAAGTTGTTCAAGGAGTCAAAGCGTACAGGAACGTTAAAGACATTCCAGATGAAGTGGATTTGGCAGTGGTAGTTATTCCCAAGAAATTTGTAAAGCGGGCGGTAATTGATTGCGGTGAGAAGGGAGTGAAGGGAATTGTTCTCATCACGGCTGGATTTGGAGAAACTGGAGAAGAGGGGAAGAGAGAAGAGAGGGAACTCGTTGAGATTGCCCACAGGTATGGCATGAGGATCATCGGCCCAAACTGCGTTGGTATTATGAACACACACAACAGCATGAACGCAACTTTTATCATGGATGCAAAGAAAGGGGACATAGCATTCGTTTCCCAAAGCGGAGCTCTTGGGGCTGGAATTGTCTATAAAACTGTTAAAGAGGGAATTGGCTTCTCCAAGTTCATAAGCATTGGGAACATGGCTGATGTTGACTTTTCAGAGCTCATGGAGTACCTGGCTGAGGATGAGGAGAGCAAAGCGATAGCACTCTACATCGAGGGCATTAAAGACGGAAGGAGATTCATGGAAGCTGCTAAGAGGGTAACCAAGAAAAAACCCGTCATTGTTCTCAAAGCCGGAAAGAGTGAGAGCGGGGCAAGGGCTGCCTCAAGCCATACCGGATCATTGGCCGGAAGTTACAGGATTTATGAGGCAGCATTTAAGCAGACGGGCATTTTGGTTGCGAATACAATTGACGAGATGCTCAGCATGGCAAGGGCATTCACCCAGCCCCTTCCAAAAGGCAACAAAGTTGCAATCATGACAAATGCCGGCGGTCCCGGAGTGTTAACCGCTGATGAAATTGACAAGTATGGACTTAAGCTGGCCAACCTAAAGGAGGAGACGATGCAAAAACTTAAGGAATTCCTGCCTCCAATGGCTGCTGTTAGGAATCCGGTGGATATGATAGCAAGCGCAAGGGGGGAAGAGTATTACAGGACTGCCAAGCTCCTCCTTGAGGATGAGAATGTTGATATGCTTATTGCAATTTGTGTTGTTCCCACATTTGCTGGAATGACTCCAACAGAGCATGCTGAAGGTGTTATAAGAGCTGTGAAGGAAGTTAACAACGGAAAGCCTGTTTTAGCTTTGTTTATGGCCGGTTATGTCAGTGAGCCGGCTAAAGAACTCCTTGAAAAGGAAGGTATTCCGGTTTATGAAAGACCTGAAGATGTGGGAATAGCGGCATATGCCCTCTGGGAAATCGCAAGGAGAAAGGGATGAGGAGGAGGGTGTTATATGGCAAAGGTTACTGACATAGTTTTGTGGGATAAGCCCGGGGAAAGGGTTCTCCTCTTAGGAAACCATGCAATCGCAAGAGGTGCCCTTGAGGCAAACATAGCCGTTTTTGCAGCTTACCCTGGAACGCCAAGTTCTGAACTTACAGACACAATGGCTGCTGTTGCAGAGAAGGCTGGTGTTTATGTGGAGTATTCAACAAACGAGAAGGTTGCATTTGAAACGGCTTTAAGTGCAGCATGGAGTGGCCTTAGAGCAATGACGGCAATGAAGCACGTTGGGTTGAACGTTGCCGCTGATAGCTTCATGACCGTCTCTTACATGGGTGTTGAAGGTGGATTTGTCGTGATGGTTGCCGATGATCCAAGCATGTGGTCATCACAGAACGAGCAGGATACAAGGATTTATGCAAAGTTTGCCCAGGTTCCGGTTCTCGAGCCCTCAAGTCCCCATGAAGCAAAGGAGATGACAAAATACGCATTTGAGCTGAGTGAGAAGTTTAAGCAGATGGTTATCCTGAGGACAACAACGAGAATCTCACACGCAAGGGGTGACGTTGTTTTAGGAGAGCTTCCGGAGGAGATAAAGCTTGGCAAGAGAAAGTTCGGCAAGTTTGAGAAAAATCCGGAGCGCTTTGTTGATATCCCAGCATTCCAGAGAAAGAAGCATTCATGGGTCCTCGAAACGATCGAAAAAATAAGGGAAGAGTTATCAAGATGCCAGTTCAACTGGATTGAAGGCGAAGAGAAAGCCAAAGTAGGCATCATAGCTTCGGGACTGGCCTACTCATATGTGAAGGAAGCGTTATCATGGCTTGGGGTTGATGATGTAAAAATCCTGAAGCTTGGCACGCCGTTCCCAGTTCCCTATGCACTGCTTGAGAGGTTTTTTGATGGGCTGGAGAGGGTTCTCATAGTTGAAGAGCTTGAACCCGTTGTTGAGGAACAGGTTAAGGTGTGGGCATTTGACAACGGCATAAGAATCCCAATTCACGGAAAAGACCACGTTCCAAGGGTTCTTGAAATGACAACCAGGAGGGCTGTAACCGCAATAGCAAAGTTCCTTGGGCTTAAGACTCCAATTGACTTTGAGAGCATTGATGAGAGGTATGAGAAGGTTTCAGCCATCGTTCCACCGAGACCTCCAAGCCTTTGTCCGGCATGCCCCCATAGAAACACCTTCTATGCTATCAGAAAAGCCGCCGGTTCAAAGGCGATATTCCCGAGTGACATTGGATGTTACACCCTCGGCGTCCTCCCGCCACTTAGGACGGTTGACACAACGATAGCCATGGGTGGATCAATTGGCGTCGCTCACGGACTGGATGTTGCACTAAACGGAGTTCCTGGAGAGAAGGAGACCAGTGAGAAAAAGAAAATCATCGTCGCCACAATTGGTGACTCAACGTTCTTCCACACGGGACTTCCAGCTTTGGCAAACGCAATTTACAACCGCTCAAATGTCGTCATAGTGGTTTTGGATAACCTCGTTACGGCAATGACAGGTGATCAGCCCAACCCCGGAACGGGCGATACCCCACATGGCCCGGGTAAGAGAATTCTCATTGAAGACGTTGCAAGAGCCCTTGGGGCCGACTTCGTTGAGGTGGTCGATCCTTACGACATAAAAGCCACCTATGATGCCATGAAAAGGGCAATTGAGGTTGAGGGAGTCAGCGTTGTTGTTGCGAGGAGGGTGTGTGCCCTTCACCACGTAGGACAGATGAGGAAAAGGGGGGAGAAGTGGCCTATCTACATCGTGAATGAGGATAAGTGCACGGGCTGTAAGATTTGTATCAACGCCTATGGTTGTCCAGCAATTTACTGGGATGCAGGGAAGAAGAAAGCCCAGGTTAACCCGCTCATGTGTTGGGGATGTGGAGGATGTGCACAGGTCTGTCCATTTGGAGCGTTTGAGGTTATGGGGGATGGAGAGCCATGAGGGAATACAACGTTGTTATCACGGGTGTTGGAGGTCAGGGGATTCTTACAGCTGCCAACCTCCTGGGCTGGGCCGCCCTCCAAGCCGGTTACAAGGTAAGGGTTGGTGAGGTTCACGGAATGAGCCAGCGTTTCGGTAGCGTTATTGCCTATGTTAGATTCGGTGAAGATGTCTATGGTGCTATGGTTCCAGAAGGAAAAGCCGATGTTATCCTAGCCTTTGAACCGGTTGAGGCCTTAAGATACATCAATTACCTCAGAGAGGGTGGATTGGTTATAGCAAATTCAAATCCGATTCCACCGGTTCAGGTTTCAATGGGCCTGGCAACATATCCAAGCATGGAGGAGATCAAAAGGATTATAGAGGAGGACTTCAAGGGTAGGCTGATCACTTTAGATGCTGAAAAACTGGCCTTAGAAGCTGGGAATGTTATCACAACAAACGTCGTCCTCATTGGGGCTTTAACCCAAACACCCGGTTTCCCATTGAGTGCCGAGCATGTTAAGGAAGTTATCAGGCTTAGCGTTCCAAGAAAGGCTGTTGATGTCAACATGAAGGCCTTCGAGCTTGGTGTTAAAGCCGCTAAGGAATTGCTTGGACTTTAAATCTTTTTATTTTTTCCACAATTCCCTTCTAGAAGTTTATTTCTTTTGAAAAGGTTAATAAGTTAAGTTCGAGGTATTCTTCACGTGGTTTGATGGTTTAGGGTCGTCAACTTTCATTAGGGTTGTTTTTACACGGATGATCTCAGCTTTATTTTCTGTAACTGGCCAAGGCTATGATAGCTTTGAATACTGGGCATCAGGTTGCATAATGGGAGTATTGAATACTAAAGTCAATGAACTGGAATGGATAGGAAACTTATGGCTTGTCTTTTAGTCTCAGCTTATTGACTGGCTTTTCGGGTAACGATCACATGTTACTACCTACCAAACAGTCCATGGTTACCAATGAAGTTGCAAATAACGTTGATGGAGTTCAATCTTATCATAGCGGGGGTTGGGGTCAAGAGGGTTAACGCTCTCAAGAATAATTTGGAAGTGCCGCGATGCATAAGGGTTATCGGGTCAGAATAGGGAAAACACTTGGCATGAGTTAGCGATATGGTAGCTCACTCTTTAAGAAATGTAGGTTTTTAAGTAGAAAAAGCCATGCAATTGTTAATTCATACCCGATACACACAGTTACAATCCTGGTGGGAAAGGAAAAATATAGGGTTTAAACGATGCACTCTCGAATGTTTGCCCTGTTGATGTGCTCAACTTCCAAGAGATAGCAGATAAAATAAACCCTCTGAAGTCTTAAAGAAAAACTCTGGGGAATTAACTTCAGGGCTCTTGAAAAGGGTATAAAATTAATCCACTTCTTCTCATAATCTTTATATACCCAACAAATCTATATAGGCACTGACTACCAATAATTCCAACATTGGTAAAAATTATGGTTAAATTATGGTTATACAGTCCAAATAAGGCATTTGCAAATCTTGAGGTGAAGGGGATGGAGTTTAGAAAAATTCAATTTACTGGTAGAAGCTCCTACATAATCTCCCTCCCAAAAAAATGGATTAGGGAAAACAACCTGAAGCAGGGGGATGTTGTACCGCTGGTCATTAATCCTGATGGTTCGATAACAATATTCCCAAAGGAACCCAAGGAGATCAGTGAAAAGAAAGAGCTAATAATCTCCGAGGAGTATTCGCCAGATATGGCTGTCAGACTAATTATTTCAGCATATATTCAAGGGTACGATGTTCTTGAAGTTAGATTTACAAAAGAGTTGCCTCACTACAAAGTCAAAATTAGGAAGGTACTTCAAAGCCTGCCGGGAGTGGAAATAATACTCGATGAACCCACAAGGATAGTTGGTAAAAGCCTGCTTGCCGATGAGGAAATAAACCTTAGAGAGATACTGGAGAGGATAAACTCAATAATAGTCTCAATGCTTGAGGACCTATACTCCATGAAAAAATCCCAGACAAAAGAGTTAATCCGGGATATCAATGACCTTGAAAACGAGCTTGATAGATTCTACTTCCTCACAATTAGGGCTGTCAATAAGATACTCTCTAAGAGAAGTTTACTTGAAGAAAGTGGGATCGTCAAGAGAAGCTTTGATCTAATTGGGATTCTATTCATAGTTCGCAACATTGAAAGAATTGGAGACCACATCATCAGGATTGCCGAGAACTTTGACGACGACATTGAGATTGAGTACATAAAAGAGATGTACATTGAAATGCTCAGTCAAATAGCCAAAAGGGATCTGAAGAAAATAGACTCTCTCATGCTTGTCCTGAAGAAAAAAATCAGACAAATTGACTACAAAAAGTCCATCGCAATGGATAGCTATCGCAGAATTCTCGAATACCTGGAGAATATAGGTGAGACAATAATCAACATGGCCTTAAGCTAAATATCTTCTCGCTTCCACAACTTTTTTAACATTTTCAAACTCATTAAATAGAGGTGGTTTTTGATGATTGCGATTATCGTTCATGGTGGAGCAGGGACCATCAAAAAAGAAGAGAAAATTCCAAAGGCCATTGAAGGTGTGAAAGAGGCAGCCTTAGCAGGTTGGAAAGAACTTAAGAAGGGCTCAGCATTGGATGCCGTTGAAGAGGCTATTAAATCTTTAGAGGACAATCCGATCTTTAATGCCGGCACGGGTAGTGTGCTAACTTTAGATGGCAAAGTCGAAATGGATGCTGCCATCATGAGGGGCAAGACCCTTGAGGCCGGAGCTGTTGCCAGCATATGGGGGGTTAAAAATCCAATAAGTGTTGCAAGGAAAGTCATGGAAAAAACCGACCATGTTCTTTTGGTGGGGGAGGGGGCTGTTAAATTTGCCCGTATAATGGGTTTTGATGAGTATAACCCAATAACTGAAGAGAGGAGGGAACAATGGAAAAAGCTCAGGGAAAAATTACTCAAAGAGGGTACAATTCCATACTGGAAGAAAATCAGCGAGCTAATCAAAGAATACCCCGAGGTCTTAAGGAGCACAGTCGGAGCCGTTGCCTTTGATGGAGAGGAGGCTGTCGCTGGAACTTCAACGGGAGGAGTCTTTTTAAAGATGTTTGGCAGGGTTGGGGATACGCCAATAATTGGTGCCGGGACCTATGCTAATGAATTCGCTGGAGCATCCTGCACAGGACTTGGTGAGGTTGCCATAAAGCTTTCTTTGGCCAAAACGTCAGTTGACTTTGTTAGGCTTGGATTGAATGCACAGAAGGCAAGTGAAGCCGCGATTGAATTAGCAACCAAATACTTTGGAAAAGACACCATGGGGATAATCATGATTGACCGTGAAGGGAATGTGGGATTTGCAAAGAACACAAAACACATGAGCATTGCATATTTGAAGGAGGGAATGAATGAACCATTTGCAGGGATATGACTATGACATTGAGAGAATTTTCAAGAGATATCTGGTTGCTACACTTATCAACATTTTTCTTCTTCCTTGGCATTACAATAGTTTCCCCCCTGATTTCCCCTCTGGCAATTCTGCTGGGAGCAACTCCCCTCGTAGTGGGTTCAATAGCTTCAGTCTCCTCAGTAGTTTCATTCTTCTTAAAGCCCCTTGGAGGATTTCTCGGAGACCGGGGATGGAAGTTTCAGGTCATGATGCTAGGTAGCATTTTAGGTGCACTTGCTGGGGTTTTTTACATAATCTCCGTCTCACTTGAGAATTTGACCATATTTGCAATTGGAAGAGGGATTCACGGTTTTGCAATGGCTCTTTTCTTTCCTTCTTCGCTTGCAACAGCAATTGAGTTAGCCCCTAGAGGTAGGGTGGGAGAGACTCTTGGATGGCGTGGGATGATGTTTTCTTCCAGCAACTTAATTGGTCCAGCAGTTGGAGGGTTTGTTGCTGATTATTTTGGCTTCCAATCAGCTTTCATCTTTACAATATTGCTATCTCTAATTGCAGCGGGTTTTGTATCGACGGCATACAGAACCAACCAAAAGAGGAACAGGCAAAAAAAGACAGAAACTTCCGAAAATGTTTCATATCGTTTACTCCTAAATCCATTCTTTATTGCAGCAAGTCTGGCTTTACTTTTGCTCTCGCTTGCATATAGTGGAATGTTCACATTTCTTCCAGCATTGTACAAAGTCCTGGGGCTGGGCACAAGTGCCTTCGGAGTATATGCCAGTATAATGGGTGGCTTTAGTTTACTCACGAGAGTCTTTGGGGGAAGAGAAGCTGATAAGAGGGGTCCAATTCCCGTTGCAACTTTCGGATTTTTACTGCTTCTACTTGCCTACACCATGCTATCCTTAAATCCAACTCCACCCTCGGCATATTTAAGTGCGATTCCTCTAGGAATGGGCTTTGGTTTTGCCGTTCCCTCGCTCCAAATGATGGCATTAGTCAAGCTTCCACAGAGGATTAGAACTTTTGGCTCAAGTATTTACACAATGTTCTTCGATCTCGGCTATTTAGCTGGACCACTGATATTTGGATACATTGCTCAGCTAAAAAACAGCTATGAAGTGATTTTTCCAATGTTTCCACTGGTTATAATCTTATCACTAATCCTTCTCCAACTCCCAAGGTTTTTAAGTTAAGGGAACTAAGCAAAAACGGTGCGGGTAATGCTCATCAGGGTCTCATATGGGACTGCTATTGCAATGGGCCTGATAAAAGCAAAGATGCTCACAAGGCCAACCACAGCATATTTAATGGTTTATCATAACGGGAGGTGCATAAACAACTGTGCTTTCTGTCCACAGGCGAGAGAGAGCAGGGCAGATTTAAAGAAGCTCTCGAGGGTAACATGGCCAACCTTTGACCTCAGAACTGTTCTTGAAAAGTTAAAGAATGGAAAATTTGCAAGGATATGCCTACAAACCGTTAATTATGAAAGCCTGGAAGAGGATGTATTAGCACTTCTTGGGGCTTTTTACAGTCTGAATTTGCCAATATCTGTGTCCATAACTCCAGTTGATAGGAATTATCTCGAGAAGTTTAAAGAGCTCGGTGTTGATTATATCGGTGTCGGATTGGATGTTGCATCTGAA
>DQUR01000240.1 GCA_015662175.1 Thermococcus paralvinellae
GGCGCTTGCACCCAATGCGATGTTTCTCAAAGCGACGTCAAGCCTCCTCAATGCGGAGATATCAACAGCGACGTGATACCTTATACCACCAAACATGACTGTTGTTGTGTCCTCCCTTGGGGCGGCATTTTCAATAGCCCTGATCAGAACCTGAATTGGATTCTGCTTTGTTCTCTTTTCAATGATCTCAAAAGCCTCCTTGACGACCTCATAAGCCTTCATCTTCTTGCTCATCAATGAGCGGTGCTCTCTTCTCATGAAGTGTCCCGCCACTTTATAGCTTGATGCACCGCTTCTCATAACCTTGTTGATGAGTCTCTCAACAATGTGAACGTTGGCTTTGCCAAAGGGCTTTTTTGCATGCCTTCCGTGGGTGTGAGGCAACAGGCGTGGTTCAAGGTTGATGTATGGCTTGAGTGATGGGTCATTTACGACAACATCATCGGTGCTCCACTTTCCGAAGACCTTTAAGTCCTTTGGAATGAAAAACCTCTCCTGCAATGCCTTTGCCATGAACATCACCTTCTAGGCTTCTCTTTCCTACCCTTGACCAGTTCCTTGAGTGAAACTCTGTTGACCTTGACGACCTTATACCTGATTCCCGGAATGTCACCCATTGAACCACCCTTTGGACCGCCAATGCCCTCGATGATGACCTCATCGTGCTCGTCAATGTGGTTGATGGCCCCATCACCGGGACAGAAGGCTGTAACAACCTTACCGTTCTTGATGAGCTGAACCCTCACAGCTTTTCTCATCCCGGAGTTTGGCTGCTTGGCTTCAACTGCAATTTTCTCAAGGACGATTCCTCTTGCCTGTGGGGCACCTTCCAGCGGGTCGCTCTTCTCCTTAAGCCTAAGCACCCTTCTCTTGAACCTTATATCGCTCCATCTAAACTTCTTCCTCTTGAGCTTGAGCTTTCTTCCGGCGAATTCTCCATAGGGAGCTTTCTTTCCTGGCATGAGCATCACCTCAAATTATGATCACATCTTCAACCCCGTGGTGTCTCTCCATCAATTCCTTAACGAGGTTTATATTATGACCGCCCCTACCTATTGCCCTCGGCTTATCCCTCTGATTAACATCGAGGAGGGCAACCTTCTTACCGTTCTTCTTCTCAGTTATGTGGACTTTTTTAACTCTTACGCCCATCGTTTTATAAATGTTCCTGAGGAATTCCTCTGGATTCTCTGAGTGCTCTATGAGGTCAATCTCCTTTCCGAGCATGCTCTGTATCCTCCTAACGTTCATACCCCTCTTTCCTAAAGCTAATCCCATCTCACCCTTCTTTATTACATAGATTAATCGGTTCCTGTCCTGGTCTATGATGCAGTCGACCACTGTAGCCCCTGTAAAGCTTTCAAAGAGGGCAATATATTTGATCTGGTCAGTGTTCAGCTTCAGGGGCATCACTGCTTACCCCCAGCCAAGGCTAAAATGTTGCTCTCCCCGGGATCAACTATTGCCAGAGATGCCACCACAAATGGCTTACCTAAAAGCGTTCCAAGGTCAACACTTGTCCCCTCGTACTCATAAACCGGGATATTGCTGAGCTTGGCATAGTAGTGTATGTCATCTTTAATATCCTTTGGTGCGTTCTTTGCAACAATGATGAGCTTTGCTCCACCAACCTTGGCCAGCTTTACAGTTTTGTTTGAACCGATGACAACCTTTCCCGTTTCAAGGGCCTTTCTAAGTTCAAAGGCCAGATCCATCAATCACACCTCCTTACTCATTTTTCCATTGGTCTTAATGGTAATCTCATGGCGAGTCTAACCATGCCTGTTCCAATTGGAACAGGCTGTCCAATGAGGACGTTTTCAATGACACCGTTAAGGGGATCAACTTCTCCCCTTTCAGCGGCCTCGAACAGATGCTGAACTGTAATCTCAAAAGCTGCCCTTGCCAGTACACTTTCTTTCGCCCCAACAACCCCATGCCTTCCTATAGGCCTCACAACACCGTCAATCGTCATCATATCAGCGACGAGCATAATATGCCTCACATCAACTTCGAGACCCTGTTCCTGCATGGTTTTTACAATTTCCTCGATGATCGCATTTCTCGCTGCTTCAATGCCCAAAACCTCCGCAATCTCGTGGATGTTGTTGGTTCTTGTTCTCGTTGGATCTACGCCCGGAACCTTTAGCACCTGCTTGAAGTTTGAGCCTTCCGTGTAGATCACGTACTCATCGCCCTCTTTGCGGATTATGGTTTTTCCAACGCCGGAGAGACCCTTTAAGCGATGGCTTTTAACCTTTTCGGCAATCCTTCTCAAGTCGGAAAGTTTCTCTGCCTTCTTGGGCCTCACTATCAGTGTATATCCATCAACTTCAAACTCCGCCGTTTTGAATGAGCTCTCAAGCTTCTTTTTAATCTTCTCCATTGTTAGGCCACTTTTCTCCAAACGCTCCGGATTAATCTCGACAATAAATTCCATATTGAGGATATCCATCGTCATGCTCTGGGCTAAATTAACTAATGTAGTCCCCTCGATCTTCCTTGCAACTTCCAATGCCTTTTCCCTGTCATAGCGATGCTCTTCATCTAAATAAACTGTCATGATTGGCGTTGATGGATTCTTCCTCGCATCAACGATCTCAATGATTCTCGGCAGACCAAGGGTAACGTTGATCTCTGCGACACCGGCGTAGTGGAAAGTGTTGAGCGTCATCTGTGTTGAAGGTTCACCGATGGACTGTGCGGCAACGGTTCCAACAGCTTCGCCGGGTTCAACCACGGCATTTTCATATTCCTTAACGACTTCCTCTATGATCGCTTCAACTTCCTTCTTTTTCAGCTTGTATTTTTCATTATATTTTATGAGCTTCTCATAAAGCTCTTTCCTTGTTTTTTCAGGAAGGTGAGGAGCGGTCTTTTCAATTAACGATTTAATTGTAGATGGTGCAACCATCTCAATCACCTCTTCGCCCTGAGCTTTAACAGTGACCTCACGATAACCCTCTCAACATCAACCGTCTTCCCTTGCCAGCTCTTCATTGGATCAACGCCATCCTCGCCATAACGGAACTGGACAATTATTCCGGTTGGATCCCTGACCGTCCCATCATAGTCAACTTTGAGGTCTTGCAAAGCGTTGATCAGCCTGCGCTGCATGTAACCGCTCTGGGCTGTTCTGACCGCTGTATCAACCAGTCCTTCCCTACCACCCATTGCATGGAAGAAGTATTCCTGCGGTGTCAGTCCGCTCTTATATGAATTGACGATGAAACCTCTAGCCCTTGCACCAAGATCGCCGGGCTTAAAGTGACTGAGCACCCTCCCTCTGTAACCCCTGTGCAGACGCTTACCCCTGATTGACTGCTGACCGAGTAAAGCCGCCATCTGGGTGATGTTGAGTATCTTACCCCTTGCACCGGTCTTTGCCATGATAACCGCGAAGTTGTTCATACCGAGATACTGCTCGGCAACTTTACCTGCATTGTCTCTTGCCTCCGCAAGAACCGCCATGATTTTACTCTCCAGGGTCTCTTCGAGGGTTTTACCCGGCAACGGCTCAAGCTCTCCAGCCTTATATGCCTCAATGAGCCTGTTTACCCTTTCCTCAGCCTCCCTGATGATCTCCTTAATTCTATCCATTGCTTCTTCCGGCAAATCCTCATCGTCAATTGCTGTCGTGAAGCCTTTGTGAGTTATCACCCAAATTGCGAGCTTTGTAACCTGATCAAGGAATTGCCTCGCTCTCTCAACACCGTATTCACGCACGATGATGTCGAGAATCTTACCGTCCTCTCTACCGTAAGCTTTCTTGTCAATTGCACCGCTCAAAAGTTTTCCATTTTGAATGTAAACAAATCCATCATATGCCAACTTCTTCACTTCTTCCGGATCTGGAAGGAGCTTTTCCTCAATGAGCTTCTCGAGAGGCTCACACTTGCTCGGATCGTCACAGAGCTTATTCCTGTACCAGATTGTTAAGCCCTCGGGGAGGAGGAGCGAAAATATCGTCTTCCCACTCCAGTATTCAACACCGTTCTCAACCTTATCTGGCTCTGGGAGCTTATCAATGTCCACACCGGCAAACATGAGCATCTGCTCAACCTCGCTCCTCGTAAAGTATGCCCCCTCCCTTGTGAGCAAATACCCACCTGAGATGTGATCCTGAATTCCACCGATGATTGGGCCGCCGTATCTTGGTGAGATTATGTGATTCTGAACCTCCATCAAAATTCTTGCCTCAGCCTGTGCCTCCTCCGTCTGTGGCACGTGGAGGTTCATCTCATCCCCATCGAAATCAGCGTTGTACGGTGGACAGACCGCCAGGTTGAGGCGGAAGGTCTTGTAAGGCATTACCCTAACGCGATGGGCCATGATGGACATTCTGTGAAGTGAAGGCTGTCTGTTAAACAGGACTATGTCCCCATCCAATAAATGTCTCTCGACCGTCCAGCCAATATCGAGCATATCCGCCATTTTTTCCTTATTGCTTTCCATGAGTTTAATTCTTCTTCCCTGTGGATCAATCACATAGTTTGCTCCGGGATACTTTTCCGGGCCATTAAGAACCATCTCCCTGAGCTTTTCGATGTTGAATTCTGTAACCTTCTCAGGAACCGTTAATTCCATCGCAATAGCCAGCGGAACACCAACCTCGTTTATGCTGATCATTGGATCCGGAGAAATAACTGTACGCGCTGAAAAGTTGACACGCTTACCGCTGAGATTTCCTCTAAATCTTCCCTCCTTACCCTTCAATCTTTGAGCCAGTGTTTTCAACGGACGTCCGCTCTTGTGCTTCGCTGGAGGAACACCTGAGGTTTCGTTGTTGATATAGGTGGTAACGTGATACTGCAGGAGATCCCAAAGGTCTTCAATGATCAGTTGAGGAGCACCAGCCTCAATGTTTGTCTTAAGTCTGTTATTGATCCTTAGGATATCAACGAGCTTATGAGTTAGGTCGTCTTCAGCCCTTATGCCGCTCTCCAATGTAATGGAGGGCCTAACGGTGACGGGGGGAACGGGCAGAACAGTGAGAACCATCCATTCCGGACGGGATTTTTCAGGATGAAGACCGAGAAGGGGCAAATCCCTGTCAGGTATCCGTTCAAGTCTGTCCCTGATCTCGGTGGGCATCATTCTGTGCCTATACTCATTTCCCAGCTCATCCTTTCTGACTTCCCAGTATATTGTCGGTCTCTCAAACTTCAATGGGAACTGGGGAGCACCACAGTGGGGACAGACCATCCTTTCCTTGGCCTTCTTGTGAATTTCCCTGATGAGCTTATCCCTTGCTTTCTTTCTGTCACCAACGAGCTCAAGCTTTTTCATATAATCCTTAATTTCTTCCTCAGTAAGCTTTATCCTTCCACATTCCCTACAGGTGCTTTCAAGAATGCGATAGATCGTCTTGGCAAATCCAACGTGAATTACCGGGCGAGCGAGCTCAATGTGTCCAAAGTGGCCTGGACATTCACCGTATCTTGCACCACAGGTTTCACATCTCAAACCTGGATCAATAACGCCCAAGCGCTTGTCCATCAGTCCACCTTCTATTGGATAGCCATCATCATCGTAAGTGTCTGGAACGGTTATCTCTGCGGCACTCATCTTCCTGATTTCCTGAGGGGAGAGAATTCCAAACTCGATTGAGCCGATAACCTTTTTAATTGACTGCATCTCTCTCACACCCTCTCCTTTAATCTCAAAGCGGGTCTTATCACCATGGCCTTAAGCTCGTCCAGCAGAAGTTTAAATGCGTAGCTCATCTCAACCTTATTTATCCTTTCAGTTTCCCCACACACCGGGCAGTACACCTGTCCTCTTCTCTTGTCCTCCAACGCTAGATGCCCACAGTTCTCACAGACCCAGACTTCCGTTTTGTCACTCTCCTCCAGAAGGCGCTCCACAAGGAGCATTGCGGCACCGTGTCCAATGAGAACGTCTCTCTCCATTTCACCGAATCTTAATCCTCCTTCTCTTGCCCTACCCTCTGTTGGCTGCTTTGTAAGCACCTGGACAGGGCCTCTTGAACGGGCGTGCATCTTGTCGGCAACCATATGGTGGAGCCTCTGGTAATAGATGACACCGATAAATATGTCCACTTCCAACCTCTGTCCGGTAATTCCGTCATACATGATTTCCTTTCCGCTGTGCTTGAAGCCGAGCTCTTCGAGTTCCTTCCTAAGCTTTTCCTCTGGCTCTCCAATGAACGCGGTTCCATCGACTCTTCTACCCTTCAACGACGCAACCTTTCCACCAATGGCCTCAATGAGCTGGCCAACTGTCATACGTGATGGAATACCGTGTGGATTAACTATTAAATCCGGAACTATTCCGCTCTCCGTCCATGGCATGTCTTCCTGTGGAACGATTAGGCCTATAACACCCTTCTGTCCGTGACGTGAAGCGAACTTATCCCCAAGCTCTGGAATCCTGAGGTCTCTAACGGTAACCTTAACAAGCTTGGTTCCATCCCCAGTTTCTGTGATGATAACCTTATCAACAACACCCCTCTCACTTGGCCTTACAGCTATGCTTGTCTCTCTCCTCTCCTGAAGGATTATTCCACCCAACCCACTCTGCTCCTCAAGGAACCTCGGTGGCGATGTTCTGCCGACAAGCACGTCCTTTCCATCCACCTTTGACTCCGGGAAGATTATACCATCCTCATCAAGGTTCCTGTAATACTTTTCTCCCCTGTATCCCCTGACAGTTGGGTCTGGAATTTCAAACTTATCCGTTTGACCGCCAAGATACTTCTTCTCCTCAGCCTCATATGTCCTGAAAAATGTTGACCTTGCAAGTCCCCTCTCAATTGACGCTTTGTTGATTATGATGGCATCCTCCATGTTGTAACCATTGTAGCTGAGGACAGCAACAACAAAGTTCTGACCAGCGGGTCTCTCCTCAAAACCTACAGCCTTCATAATTCTTGAATTAACGAGCGGAACCTGTGGGTAGTGCAGGAGGTGGCCCCTGGTATCAACCCTGATTCTGAAGTTTGCCCATCCCAAGCCCAGGCTCTGCTTGGCCATTCCCGCACCGTAGGTGTTCCTTGGGGCCGCGTTATGCTCTGGATAGGGAACGAGTGATGCCGGAATACCAAGGATTGCGGCGGGCATGAGCTCAAGGTGGGTGTGCTCCTTTGTGACCTCCCACGGCCAGGTGGCAACGTAAGCATTCTCCTCTTCCTCCGCATCGAGGTATTCAATGACACCCATTTTAATGAGATCGCTCCATGTTAGCGTTCCGTTCTTTATTCCCTCAACGTGCTCCTTTGTGAGCTTTGGAACACCGTTCTCAACGACAATAAGGGGTCTCCTAACCCTACCATCATCGCTGTTGATGTAAACCTCCTTAACGTCATCATAATAAGCAACGTTTATGACGTCACTGATCTTACCGGCTCTCCTATCAGCTTTAATTCTGTTTACCAAGGCTATACCATCCTCAACTGTTCCAATAAGGACACCGTTCAGATACACCCTCCAGACCTGTGGGTTTGGTCTCCTCTCATCAATTGAAACAATACCGAGCTCTCTCAGGTACTTTAGAACTTCTTCCTCCGGGATGGCAGTTGTGATCTGGGCCATCAGGGCTAAGTTCTTGACAAGACCACAGTTCGGGCCTTCTGGAGTTTCAGTTGGGCAGATCCTTCCCCAGTGGGTTCCGTGCAGATCTCTTGCCTCGAAGTGCGGCTGATCCCTGCTCAGCGGTGAGGTAACCCTTCTCAGGTGTGAGAGTGTTGACATATAGTTTGTTCTATCCAAGAGCTGGCTAACACCCGTCCTTCCACCTGGCCAGGCACCGGTGGCCAATGCATGCTCAATTCTCTCTGTAAGAACGTCTGGTCTTACAGAATTCCTCACAAATCTCTGAACGTTCTCAAAAACGTACTTTTCACCTTTTCTCTGGTAGGTCTTGGTTAGCTGATACTGCATGTCCTTAACGAGCTGACCAAATGCCACTCTGAATAAGTCCCTAATCAGATCCCCGGCGAGCCTTAACCTCTTGTTCGCATAGTGGTCTTTGTCGTCTTCCCCTCTCAGACCAAGTGAGAGCTCCAAGACTTTTAAGGCCATCATGCCAAGGTAATATGCCTTCTTAATCCTGTCCTCTGGTCTAACGCCCATGTGGGGCAACAGATTATTGTCAATTATTGACTCCGCTTTTCTAAGTCTGTACTCTCGTGGCTGGCCTGGAAGGGCTTTCCTACCAATGTAATCCAGGGCCTCTTCCTGGGTCTGAATGTCACTTGCATCTTCAAGGTTATCGAAGAGTACCTGCTGAATTCTTGGGTCATCGCTTATTGCATCAACTATGTCTTTATCACTCTCAAGACCAAGGGCTCTCATCACATATACGAACTTAATGACACCAGGAACATTGGGTATGGAAACGTAAAGCAAGCCGTCTTTTCTTCTCTCCACAGCAATTAGAGCTCTATAACCGTGTCTGTATGAGAAACACTTTGCAATAACCTTGTCCTGCCTTTCGTCCTTCTCAACGAGGGTTCTATTTGGTGCTAAATCCTCAATGGAAACAATGACCCTTTCTGAACCGTTGATGATAAAGTATCCCCCGGGGTCTTTTGGATCCTCACCAAGTTTTATCAACTCCTCATCACTTTTTCCATAGAGTCTGCATGCCTTTGACTTGAGCATTATCGGGAGTTCTCCAATCCTGACCTCAACCGGTTCTTGCTCAATGCCGTTAATAACGGGAATCATTTCAAGATATATTGGAGCTGCGTAGGTAAGGTTTCTTATACGGGCGTCCATTGGATAAAGTGGTCTTCTCTGGCCCTGTGCCTCCTGAAATTCTGGCTCTCCAAGCCTAATCTTTCCAAATTTCACTTCAAAATCTGGAATGTCCGGCTTTATGCCGCCGAACTCATTGATGACTCCCTGCATTCCATGCTCTATAAAAGCGTTATAAGAATCAAGGTGCTGCCTGACAAATCCCTTCTCATCCCAATAACTCTCCATAACTCTCCAAAGGTCATCGGGAGTAACCTCAACAACAGTTGGACCTCTCATGTTCTCTCACCTCAAGAATTCAATCCTCAACAACAATCCTGTAGTAATAATAAACACCTGCAGTTGGACTTTTTCGCTTGATTTCAATAATGTCCCCAGGCTTAGCCCCAAGAGCCTGAACAGCTGGGTCTTTAGCTTTTATTTGGGGTAGCTGAGAAATTTTTATCTTATACTTTTTGAGCAACTCCTCCTTCTCTTCCTCGCTCAATATTCTGTGTTCGGGAACTAATTCGTGAGCAAATATGTTAAACCCCTTTTTCGCCGCCACCGAGAATTGCCCCCTTAGAATTTTTAGAAAGTGTAATCTCTCACTACCACCAGCTTTTGCTTTGGGTATATAAGCTTTTCGTGAGATAAATCATGGATAGGGTTTATATTCCTTACGCAAAGTTTAAGAGGGATTTTTATAGCCGAAAACCCACATTGATGCACAAAAGTGGGGATTTTTGGTATGGAGCCCCGGGCGGGGTTTGAACCCGCGACCTGCCGCTTACCAAGCGGCCGCTCCACCAGGCTGAGCCACCGGGGCAGACCTTGGTGGGGCCGCCGAGATTTGAACTCGGGTCGCCGGCTCCCAAAGCCGGCAGGATAGACCAAGCTACCCCACGGCCCCATGCCAGAGACTGGAGCCCCGGCCGGGATTTGAACCCGGGACCTGCGGATTACAAGTCCGCCGCTCTCCCAGGCTGAGCCACCGGGGCACCGAATGGAGAAAGGTTTTGGTAAATATATAAAGTTTTCGCTGGGGATTAAAGAGTGAAGTCCACACACCGGAGCTGATGGGTGAATACTGGCCTTCTTAATAGTACCCAGCTAACAAATAGAAAAGATAATACAGGGTTACATTAGGGTTCCCGTCCTAAT
Source organism: Thermococcus paralvinellae (assembly GCA_015662175.1). Classification (GTDB taxonomy): domain Archaea; phylum Methanobacteriota_B; class Thermococci; order Thermococcales; family Thermococcaceae; genus Thermococcus_B; species Thermococcus_B paralvinellae_A. The sequence continues at coordinate 9,864 of DQUR01000240.1, forward strand.
AGTGGATAACAGGTATTCCGCATCAGGGGTCATCAATGCGTGGGTTAATATTGTTAGGGGGTATCAAACAAACTTTGGGCTTACAGTCGCTCATGGCTACAAAATCTCGGAAACCCAAGTTTTGACATCTATGCAAACGAGTTCTACACAATCCAGGGCAGGTTTTACTTTTCTAGTAGTCTCACACCCGGACCGGAAGAGAAGGGGTATATTTACATTTATGCAAAGCCCTATCACCTGCACCAGAAAGAATATCACTGCACAGCGAGTCTTGAGAACTGCATTCCTACCGGTGATAAGAGAATCCAGGAGGGCGTTAATGACGTAAAGATCATCGGAGATAGTGAAATTGTGGGGGGAAGCAGCAATGGCCTCCCCGATTCGGAGATCATGAACTGGATTTATAGTGGGGTGAAGTTGAATCATGCAGCCATCCTTGGGGTTGGTGATTCAAAACCCCTCGCCCTCTTGATTTCAGATGTCTCGGGCTCCTGTTCGGCAGATTTTGGTATTGGGATTCCAATAGGAGCACTTGCAGTGGCGTTAAGTGGTGGCGCGGTTTCTCCTTGGGCGGCTGGATTGAGTGCCGGCATACACTATACCTCCTCAAGTTCCCTAAACATTTACGGGGGCATTCAGAATTATGGAGAATGGAAAAACATAGGCCAGGATGTTTTGGAATACATCTATGTGGGGGTTAGCGATTACACATACCATGTGGGAAGGTGTGATACTCAAGTGCCCATCGGCATCTACATAGAAGCCCGCTGAATTCCAAAGAGCTTTCAAAATACCAGAACGAGTGATATCCCTAACGAGCTTGTGGAGATCTTCTTAAGGTATCTATCCTTTAACTCGGACGGAGTTCAGTTCCATTTGTTTGAGAATACTCCTTAATCTCACCTAATGGGTTTTTACCTTTGATTCCTCCTGAGAGGTAAAGGTCCCCATTTCTTCATAGGTTTCTATTTCTTCGAGCATTACATCAATTGGATTCTCAAGAGCGGAAACAATACTGCGAATGTAATTCCGATACGCACCGTTTTTCCTAGTCATCTCCCACGCTTTACTGGCCACTTCAATTGGATTGGTTGAGTGGTACTCAATTCCCAGGCTTATGAGCCATTTTGTAACTGCCAAGAGCTTTCCAGGATACGTTGAAATTGCAGGGGTTCCTAATGCTAATGCTTCCCTGTTCATAGTTCCCCCAGCCCCAATCATTAGCTTTGCGTAATAAAGGAGACTTAAACTGTCGGTTATACGCTTTGGAATTATGACATTCTCAAAGTGCTCAAATCTCTTTGCCTGTTCCTCTGTTCTCGGGAACAGAACTATTGGAATGTCCGGGAGAAGGGGGATTACACCCTCAAGAATACTCTTCTCCTCATCTACGTTGAAGTAGTTCGCCTTCACTGGTTCAGTCCTCATGACGATATAGCTGTATTTCTCAAGTCCAAGCTCTTTTAAGGGTGCTGTATTTGGCTTAAATCCATACAAATGAGCTAGCTCTGGAAACCCATTAATTGGCCTTAGCGAGTTCACGTCTGCCCCACATCTAATTAAATCGTAGGCATCGATGGCTTTCGGATAGATCACCCTATTTGTAAAGGGTAACATGAGCTTATTAACTGGAACTGCAGTATCGTTGTCAGCAAATCCGATTGTTGGAATTCCCAGTCCATAAGCCACCCTTGGAGCTTCAGGGGAGTTTTTATATACACACAGGTCAGGCTTTTCTTCGATTATAAGCTTTGCCAGCTTGTACTGTCTCTCAGCACTTGCAATGAGCTTTCCCTCTAAAGTGGAACCCCCATGCTTGCCAACAACGTAATAATCAATCCCAAGCATGTCCAGAATGTCAGTTAGCCCATCAAACTCCCTCGCCGTGACCAGAATTTCATGGCCTTCTTTTTCAAGCTCTCTAATTATGCCCTTGAAAAAGTGAGCGTGAGGCGAATTTACAACATCAATCCATATTTTCATAACGTTTCCACCTAATTACATTGAGCAGCTTTGTCCATTAAAAGGGTTTCCGTAAAACGGTTGTGAGAGTTTGTTTTTTAAGATTTCTTATCGTTGGTTTTAATGTTTTAACGTTTATCATACTTTCATCAGGTGGTCTGGATTATGTGAAGTATTGTTGCTGGAAAATCTAGTAGAAACGGGCCCATATAATCAAAATCTCATTACAATGCCCTGCATCAAATATTGAAATCGTTACCTGGAAAAGCCTTAAATTTGCTTTTTCTACCCTTATACCGGTGAGTAAAGTGAGGGAGCGGATAGAAAATAAACAGGCAGAAATTGCTGTGGTTGGATTGGGATACATAGGCCTTCCAACTGCTGTAATGTTTGCGAATTCTGGATTTAATGTAATTGGGTATGAAATTAGGAGGGAAGTTGTGGAGAAAATCAGTTCTGGAACTGCCCATATAGTCGAGCCTGAAATAAATGAGCTCTTACAAAAGGCCATCAAAAGTGGGAGGCTTAAAGTCACCTCAGATCCTGAGGACATTAAAGGTAAGGATATTTACATAATCTGTGTTCAGACCCCGCTTAGGGAAGATAAAACGCCCAACCTGGAGTATCTCAAAAGTGCGGTAAAGACTGTGGCAAAAGCCATGAAAAAAGGCTCTTTGGTGATAATTGAGAGCACTGTTCCCCCCCTAACTACCGTTAGGATGGCGGAATTAATTGAGGATCTCACCGGGTTTAAAGCTGGAAGGGACTTTTACATGGTTCATGCTCCGGAGCGGGTAATGCCGGGCAGGATCTTTAAGGAGCTTGTTTATAACTCAAGAATCCTTGGGGGGATAACCAAAGAAAGCGCAGATCTGGCTGAAATCTTGTATAGGGCTTTTGTTAAGGGTCAGATTTTCAAAACGGATTCCATCACAAGCGAGATGGTTAAGCTCATGGAGAACACCTTCAGGGACGTTAACATTGCACTGGCAAATGAATTTGCGTTTTTAGCCCATCAGTACGGGATTAACGTATTCGAAGCCATTGAGCTGGCAAACACCCATCCAAGGGTTAAAATACACGTTCCGGGAATAGGTGTTGGAGGGCACTGTTTGCCAAAAGACCCGTATTTATTGCTCAGTTCAGCAAAGGAAGACTTTGGGTTAATTGAGAAAGCGAGAGAAATCAACGAAAGCATGCCCCTAATGGCTAAGGACTTGCTATTTGATGCATTTAGAATGATAAACTTACCCCCAGAAGAAGCGGTTGTGACTGTTCTCGGCTTAGCATACAAGGGAAACTCTGACGATACAAGGAATTCCCCAGCCTATGCGTTCATTGAGGTTATTAAGGATGACGTTAAAGAGGTTCGTTCTTATGACCCATATGTCGATGGGACGCATAAGACCCTTGAGGAAGCGGTAAAAGGTTCCGATGCAATTGTAATTGCAACCGATCACTCACAGTTTAAGTGGCTTAATTGGGAAGAACTAAGGAAGCTAATGAGGAATAAAATCATTGTGGATGGGAGACATATAATAGACAGACCTCCCAAGGGTTTTATCTTTAAGGGCATTGGGAGGGGCGAGTATTGAAGCCAGCCTTTGTCTTCGGAACACGGCCTGAAATCATAAAGCTCGCCCCGGTTATTAGAGCATTTGAGGAGAGGGACGTTAAGCCTATCTTAATTCATACGGGACAGCATTACGACTACGAGATGAGCAAAATCTTTCTGGAAGAGCTTGAGCTTGATGCCATAGACTATCATCTCGAAGTCGGTTCTGGAACTCAGGCAGAGCAGACGGGAATTGCAATGATTAAGATTGAGAAAGTTTTGATGAAGGAGAGACCAGATGTCACGCTTGTTCAGGGAGATACAAATACAGTTCTGGCTGGAGCTTTAGCTAGTGTTAAGCTCAAAATCCCCGTTGCCCATGTTGAAGCTGGACTGAGGAGTTTTGATAGAACAATGCCCGAGGAGATAAACAGAATTTTAGCGGATCATGCGAGTGAAGTCCTCTTTGCCCCAACGAATGAAGCCAAAAAAAATTTGGAGAACGAAGGAATTAGGGAGGGAGTTTATGTTGTTGGAAACACAATAGTCGATGCAGTTCTGCAGAATGCTGAAATTGCCGAGAGGAAAAGTAAAATTCTTGAAAAGCTTGGGTTAAAACCAAAAAAGTACATTGTCGTAACTGTCCACAGGGCCGAGAACACCGACAGCAAAGAAAATCTCGAAAAATTAGTTGAGATTCTTGAAGCACTTCCGATAAAAGCCATCTATCCGATGCATCCGAGAACGAAAAATAGACTTAAAGAGTTTGGACTGTGGGAGAGGATCAAAAAAATCGGGAACCTCATTATAACGCCCCCTCTTGGATACCTTGACTTTTTAAAGCTGCAGAAGAATGCAAGGATTGTAATGACCGATTCTGGTGGGGTGCAGGAGGAAAGCATAATCCTTAACGTGCCGTGTCTAACCTTACGCTACAATACCGAAAGACCCGAAACAATTAAAGCCGGTGGCAATATTTTAGTTGGCCTTGAAAAAGACAGGGCATTGCATTATGTGAACAAACTTTTGAATGATGAGGACTTCTACAAAAAAATGGCCTCCGCAGAGAATCCATTTGGAGATGGGAAAGCGGGAGAAAGAATTGTGAGAATTCTACTTGAACTTTATAAAAATGGAAAGTTAAGGGTCAGGAGCTCAAGGTTTATTTAGCACTCATCCAGCTATCCAAGACTTGACTCCTTAGCAATTGGTTTCCTTTTATTTCAAATCTGACCTCCTCCTTGTCCTAAAGGGCGAGGGTTCTAGAGAGGGCGGGGAGGTTTAGGGCCACATTCTTTCCGTTCGGCCCAGAGCCGGGTCTTCGGCCCATTACCCCTATCCCCTTACGGGGACTCGGGATTATGTAGAAGAGGAGAATGTTACAAGCACCGACAATATCAGCGTTAAAGACCTTGTTTAGGATTAGTACATTTAAACAAACTTTTAGGTATTCTTTTGCCGCATTTGCCATGGAATGGACATGTTATAGAGGTGCATGCTTCATTAACTGCTTCATTAACTAGTTTAACTTGGATTCTATACTCTTCTAGCACTTCATCTAAACGTTTAATAAAGTGGTAATAAAACCAAATTTGGATGTTGATAAAGTTTCCGTTTTGCTGACCGATATTTTTGGGATAACCTACATAAATGATTAGATATATTAAAACTATCCTACTTCCCACCAACTATATACTGATAGATATTAAACGCCAATAGACTAAGAATAATCTTAACAACCAGACCTCTCCTATTCACAGCCCTAATGAACCTCAATCCAAAGTTTTTTGCAATTGAAAACAATATCTCAATCCTCTTCACTAAGTTTAGAGAGACATCTGTAATACTCAGCCTCCTCCTCACTCTTTATACCTATCCTATTAAGCCTCTCAATCGCTTTATTGTATCTAAATTTTCGGGAATAATTTGAGATCTTCAATGAAGTGATCATAGGCGTGCTCTATAACTCAGTTAAAGCGTAGATGTACTAAGATTCCAAGAGTAATTTAGATCATGTGGGGATATGATTTATGTGTTCGCCTTGGAGGAATTAGTGTCCATCTACAATTTTATATAAATAGATTTAGGATATATATAATATATATAGATTTTGGTGGAAACTAGGGTTTTTTTATTATGTCAGTTGTTTATGTTATATTAATAATCGTTCATATATAGAAAAATAGAAAACTTTATATAGCAATTCAGAATATAACATCTCGAGGTGATATATGTGAACAAGAAAATAGGGGTAATAGGTGCCCTATTTTTAATATCCCTTCTAGTTGCCTTCCAGGCAAGCGTGGCAAAGAGTTACAGTGCAGAGAATCCTTCTATCAGGGCTAGAGGGGTAAAGAACGTTATAGTACTTATTGGAGATGGGATGGGTGTTGGTCAGATGGAGATAACAAGACTCTGTTATGGACATCTCCACA
>DQUR01000084.1 GCA_015662175.1 Thermococcus paralvinellae
AAAGTTTAAAAGTTACTTTTCAAGTGAATCCACGCTACATCAGCAGGCACTAAAAAGATAAACAAACCTTGCCAACTCTTTTTAATCATAGGTGCTCTGCTTTCTCAACATTCTATCTCTTTTCGTACTTCTTTGGTGTCTTTAGCTTTGATCTCAATGAATTTTAACTTTTATCAGTGTATTTACGTATATCATTGAAACCGTTATAATAAATAGCAAAGCAACGCTCCCTGTATAGGCTGAAATTAGATACATTACATATAATCCAAAAATTGCAAAGAATCCTGATTTTTCCGTGATGCATTTTTTAGGATTATCTCTGCATCGCAGGTAAAAGACTATCAAGAGTATTATCACCGAAGCTATCGACATGGATGTTGGCCTAGGGAGTCCCCCTCTTCTGATCTCCTCGGGAGTCTTGTGAGAAAGCCCATACCAGAAAAACACAAAGAGTATCAAATAGTAAAAAAAGAAAATGGGAAGATTCTTCATGAACCTTTCCTTCTCTTTAGGAGTCAGTTTAAATACCCGCATTTTTAACCCCCTTTAATCTCTCGGAAGTTGGACATATTTATCTACAGAATCACTTGCCCATTTTCCGTCTTCTTCTATAAGGTTGTAGACAGCATATTTTACTGTACCAGAGACTATATATCCTGTTACTGGATTCTCAAATAGCATTCCGACAACAGTTCCCGAAATTTCACTAACTGTACTTGCCAATTGAGTATTGCCATAGGTGTGGGTATAGATCATGTGTGCACTTATTCCCCCACCCTCTCCAAATACATCATCATGGATGTGGTACATTACGTGGATAACACCTTTTTGAATACTATCCCCTATTAAAATGTTTTTTGTTATTTATTATTCTTATGTTCTACTGTGCCCACATTCTGGTTAACCGCTTGCACCTCATAGGCAAGGGTTACATCATGATTACCTGGTAGGATGCCCCATTCTAATTCATATCCTCATGCATCTATAAAATCAACAATCACTTTATAATAACTTTCTTCACTTATTCTCTGCCCTATCACGTTTGTTATTGATATTTCATCCATGTCTCCTTGATCCCACCAATCTTCTACTAGGTCCCATGTCCAATAGTAGTCTATGAAAACTGTTTGAGATGATGGATATGTAATGTACTCGATTTCAAGAGTTAAATCTCTTTCAGAAACCCAGCTTTGTATTGAGATGTCAGAATTGGGCTTTTCTTGTGTCGTGCGGATAGGTTTATTGAATTTTTGATGGATTTTCCTACTTCCCAGCTTGACAAATCCACACCTTGCTAATAGTCTGTTTGCTTCTTCTATCCTTCCACTAGCTTTAAGTTGGGAATATTGATCTATAATTTTCTTCTGCATTTCTATAGAAAGCACATTTTTATGGTTGTTTGGTATGCCAGCGGCGCTTACTGTTCCCCCTATTGCTCCCAAAACAAACAACCCTAACATTAAACTAAGTAGCTTCCTCAACATTGCCAACACCTTTGCAGAGTTCTGCATTACAATGTTAAGTTGTTAATCTTAATAAATTTTTCTATATCAAATAGTAATTTTACTTTTTTTAGTTAGTAATTTTTAAAACTTCATAATCATGAACTTCTTTAGTAAAAAGAAAGCTGAGTAAAAGAGTGCACAAACGAACCCATGAGTACAGTTAAAACATCATTATCAAAAACAAAAAAGATCATCCAAAATCCACTTACCTCCCAAAGCGCCTCTCCCTCTTCTGATACTCCCGGATGATCCTTAAGAAGTCTATCTTTCTGAACTCCGGGAAGTACACATCAACGAAGAAGAGCTCGCTATAGGCAATTTGATAGAGCAGAAAGTTGCTTATCCTAATTTCACCGCCCGTCCTTATCACAATATCGGGATCGGGCATGTTGGGAACGTAAAGATACCTTTTCAAAAGCTTTTCATCAATATCATCTTTGGTTATCTTTCCCTCTTTCACGTCATCAACAATCCTCTTTATTGCATCCACTATCTCACTCCTTCCACCATACGCAAGGGCGATGTTTAAAGTGTAATTGCCATACCTTTTCGTGACCCTCTCAGCTTCTTCAGCGGCCTTTCTGACATTTTCTGGTAAAAGCTCCTTCCTCCCGATAACATTGACCCTTATGCCATACCTGTGGACCCTCTCATCTTTCACCAGCCCCTTAAATTTTTGCTCAAAAAGGTTCATCAGGGCTTTGACTTCCTCTGGACTTCTATTGAAGTTCTCGGTGGAGAATGCATAAACGGTTAGCGTCTTAATGCCAAGCTCCCTGCACCAATCTAAAATTTCCTCAAGCTTTTTGGAGCCAAATAAATGCCCATACCAGGTGGGCTTTTTGAGCTTTCTCGCCCATCTCCTGTTGCCGTCCATGATGATGGCCACATGCTTGGGAATCCCGCCACGCGCTTTGACTTTCTCCAGGAGATAGCGCTCGTATAAGTCATAAGCGGGCTTGAATAAAATGCGGGGAATATTGGAAACAATTTTATAAACCAGCATTTAGTATCACTCTATTTTCCTTCTGCTTTTGAGATGCTTTTCCGCGAGTTCTATGTAAATTTCGGCGTTTTTCCGAGTCATTTCTATCTCTTCTTCGCTAAGTTGCCTGACCACCTTTCCGGGAACCCCAATGACAAGGCTGTAGTCCGGAATTTCTTTTCCCGGCGGGATTAAGGCTCCGGCCCCAATGATAACGTGGTTTCCCACCTTTGCCCCATCGAGAACAATGGCTCCCATTCCTATGATGACACAGTCACCAATCCTTGCCCCGTGAACAACTGCATTGTGTCCAACAGTTACGTATTCGCCGATTATCATGGGTTGTCCGTGTGATGTGTGTATGCTAACATTGTCTTGAATGTTTGAACTCTTTCCAACGTAAATCTGCTCAACATCCCCCCTGAGAACGGCCGATGGCCAAACACTCGTTTTCTCCTCAAGAACGACATCACCAATTATGACAGCATTTTCATCAATAAAAGCGCTCTCATGGATTTTAGGTCTCTTACCTTCAAACTCATAAATCACCATCTTTACCACCAAACCGAACTTTTCAACATAGCTTATAAATCTTCACCACTTATATTTAGGGGATTGAAATGAGATATAGAAAAGGCGCAAGTGCTGAAAGGGAACTCATTAAGATGCTCGAAAAAGAAGGATTTGCCGTTATTCGCTCTGCTGGAAGCAAGAAAGTTGATTTGGTTGCCGGAAACGGCAGGCTATATCTCTGCATTGAAGTTAAAAGCACCAAAGAAGAAAACCTCTACGTTAGTAGGGGAGATGTGGATAAGCTAATGGAATTTGCGGAGAAGTTTGGGGGTAAAGCTGTCATTGCTGTAAAATTCCTGAATAGCGGCTGGTATTTCCTTTATCCAAACCAGCTGACGGAAAGTGGGAAAAATTATAAAATGAGTCTAAAGGACGCAAAGTACAGGGGATTGACGTTCGATGAGGTGATTGGAAAACAAAAATCCCTGGATGAGGTGATTAGACGTGAATAAGTGGTTTATCATCCTGGTGTTAATTTTTTCTATTGCTCATCTGGCTCAGGCTCAGCCCCTCATCGTTATAGATGTTCCACAGGAATATTTTGAGGGCAAACCCGGGGACATCATAAAAATACCGGTAACAGTTAGGAATGTTGGAAACGAAACAGCCTATAACATAACAGTCTACATTGTCGGACCTGTTAGGGGTTTTCAGTATACTATGGGGGCAATATCCATGCTCGAGCCAGATCAGAACACCACGGTTGATTTGGCTATATACCTCAAAGATGATGTGAATGCCGGAACGTATGATTTGAAGGTTGTCGGCAGGGTTGGTGCCTTGCTCTTTGAGAAGCCGATAAAGGTCAGGGTTCTCACGGTGATTGATTACAAACTTGACGTTCAGGTTGAGGACAGATACATTTACGGCAGTGATGT
>DQUR01000094.1 GCA_015662175.1 Thermococcus paralvinellae
GATGGGACGTTAGAGATCATGAAATCCATCAAATCCAGAAATCCCGAGAAAGTGGAGGTTGTAAATGTTCCTCCTGACAGGGGTAAAAGCAAACCGAGGGCCCTCAATTATGCCCTTGATCTAATTTTGAAAGAATACAGTCATCCGGATTACATATTCATACTCGATGCGGATTACCTCCTATCTCCAAGAGCCATAAGAACCCTTGTGGGAATCCTTGAGAATGCCCCAAAATACGTCATAGGGGTGCAGGGAAATGTCAGACCAAGGAACTGGAACAGGAACTTTGTGACAAGGTTCATCACACTGGAGCGTCTCGTTGGATATAACGTGGCCATTGAGGGGGACCTCAAGCTGAATGAGAATGGAAAGTATGGGGGAACGGTTGCACTGCTGAGGTTTCCATACGTCATAAAGCTCGGCAAGTTCACGCCCGATGCCGTGACCGAGGACACTGACCTATGGGCCCGGGCATTGATTGAGGGATACCGCTTCTGGTATTATCACGGTGTAATAGGCTGGGAGGAGTGCGTTGAGACGATGCATGATTATATTAAACAGCGCTCGAGATGGGCTCAGGGTCATCTTCAGGTTATGGTGAACTACTACTGGTCTGTCCTAAAGAACTGCTCTACAATTGAGGAAGCATTTATAGAGCACTTTTACATGATGAGCTATCTCGTCCCAGTGTTCTGGTTCCTTTCGGTGGTGCTGAACGGATACATGATCCTAAGTAATATCACCCCGGTATATCGCAACTCCTGGTTTTACCTGCTCGTCTCGCTGATGGCCTTTCTTGTCTTCTGGATCTCAATAGCATATGCCAACTGGATTGAAAAGAGGAGACACGGGTTTGGAGTTCAGTGGTGGTTTGTTGCGCTGTATCCCCTTTATTTTCTAATATTCGTGATGGGGGGCGTCATATATACGTTGAGGGGCCTCCTGAGACTTCTCGCTGGGAGGTTTTACTGGGAGAAGACGAGAAGGTTTACCTGAAAGGATCAATCATGCTGAGCCTGTCCACTTCACCCTTAAGTATTTCATCGTATAGAAAAGATGCCACGGTCAGATTGTTTATGTATTTGACCACCATGTACTCAAAGACACCTTTGATGATTATCATGATGGCGAGAGGGGCAAACCCACCCCTCAGTAGGTCGGCCACTATAAAGACCAGGCCCGTTATTATGTGAACCGTGAGGTATTCGCCAACGATAAAGGACCGGGCTTTAAAAAATCGCCAGTATTTTCTAAAGGGTATTCTCCTGAGCTGGTGAAACAATTCTGACGAGATTAATGCGGACGTTATAAAGAAGACTGTGGCCACCAGATATTCAAAGGTGGCTATAAGGTTAATTTTAAGTGCTTCAACGCCCATGATCATTGCCAGCAGCAGGGAGTTCATCCATAGGAACATTGTGTACATTTTTATCATTCTAAGGGCATTTTCCCTAACCTCTGGAAATCGCGCCTTGATTCTCATCTTTTCACCTCTTTCACCTCTAATTCGACAGGTTTCTTAAGGCGCCAGACACGGCAGAACGAACATATTTCTCCGCTCGATGGCATCCCACACACTTCACACTCTTTAAGCTCCCTTTTTTCAACTTCTTGCTCAAAGAGGTATCTCTTCCTTAAGTAGCCTTTCACAAAGTTCATCTTAGTTCCCGGTCTCTTTTCCTCCATCTGATTTAGAATCTCTTTATAGCTCAAGGTGGTTGCTCCCCTTGAATACGGACACTCTTCGAGCATATAATCAATCCCAACCGCTAAAGCGTATGCAACAACTTCCCTCTCCGTGACCTCATAGAGCGGTTTGACCTTCTTCACAAATTTACCTTCACCGGGCAAAAGGGGACCCTGCTTGGCCAAATACTGGGTATTCCAGTTCATTATATTGCTGAAAATGAAAGATGCTTCGTCGTCCAAGTTGTGCCCCGTAACGATGACATCAAAGCTGTTATCATGGGCGAATTTGTTGAAGATGTACCTTTTGGTTATCCCGCAGTAGGAGCATGTGGGACGGGAGGTTTTAAGCTCTCCAATTCCTGCCCCCAAAAGTTCCTTGATCCTAACTATGTGGAGCTTAGAGTTTATCATCTCGCTCTGCTTTTTGGTGTATTCTTCACTTTTAGCTGAGTACTCCCCAATTCCGAGGTTAATGTGGAGGCACTCGATATCGTAACCGAGCTTTTTGAGCACGTAAGAAACAACAGCCGAGTCCTTTCCACCGCTCACAGCTACAAGAATTCTCTCACCTTTTCCCAAAAGCCTGTACTTCTCGATGGTTCTCTTAACTTTCCTCTCAAAATACTCCATGAAGTGTTCCCTGCAGAGGTACATCTTTGGGTGGTGAAGCTTGATGTACGCTTTCTTCCCGCAGAATCTGCATTTCATTCTCTCACCTTAGGAAAGAAAGGGAAAGAATTTAAAAATCTGTTGCTACCTCCTCCTGAGGAAAATTAGGGCTAAGATTAAGATGGCTATTCCTACACTTATATACGCGTACGGTGGTTTTTTGATACCTATAGGTGAGAACCCCCTGTTTTCTATGGCCTTTACGAAAATCAGCACTTTTGGCTTGTACATCACAACAACGCCGTCGAGATTATTTAGATCGACTTTGTTCATGTTAATTCCGATAAATCTTGAGTCCTTTATCATTAAGATCTTGGAATCATTTAAAACAAGCGTGTTCCCTTCCTTTTTGATTTCTGGAATGTCAAGGTAGAGGATCATCCTTAGGAATTTCCAGCCCTTCTCATACAGCTCATTTTTTATTCCAACGTCTTGAAGAGCTTGAAGAACCAGGGCGGTGCTTCTAATACCGCTTGGATTTCCTCGAGAATACCCGAACCCCCCATTTGGATTTTGATATTCTGAAAGTATTTTGAGAGTTTTTTGAATTTCCTCTGTCATGTTGAAGAGGTAAAATGTTTTCAGGGCCTGGGCATAGTAGTATGTTGGATACCCGACTCTTAGATTGTCCGCTAAATATTCAAGGCTTTTGTTGTAGTCAAAATCCAAGTTGAGCTTCTTCATTGCCCAGACCACATAGGCAGTGTTGTAAAACTCTTTCCAGACTCCATCTTTTTGAGCTGAAAGCAGAAAATTGAGCTCTTCTGAATAGTCCTCCCCCTCCTCTGCCTTTATCATCATGATCTCAGCAACCATCCAGGGGAGAACCTTTGTTAAATTGACCACCAACTCTGGTTTTTTGCCACACATCAAAAGGTACCTTGCGAAGATTACCTTTTCCGTGTCATCCCTGGGTTTTATCATGCCTATATACTGGCATCCCACATCTTTCAACTCTTCAAACCCTTCAACTTTTGAAGCATCGAGAATTTCGACTGTATTGAATCTTTTAGTCCCCCAGAAACCAAAATGCTGTCTTTCAAGTAATTTTTGATGGTATTTTTCGCTTTTTGCTGCATAAAGGGCTAAAGCTATCCCTAAGGTTGAGTTGAAGTCCTCCTTCACGCTAACTTCTTCCCCAAGGTAAGAAAGTGTGAAATACTTGAATGCCCTGTTTTCCCCCTCAACCTGTACGCTACTCACCGCCACCTTTTCCCCAAGAGCAAGGAACTTTAACAACTGTTCAAGCTCATTCTGTGGTCTGGCTTTTTTAAGCCAGATTTCTCCGCGTGTAATGGCTTCGCTAACATCAATTTCAGCAACTCTTGATTTTGAATACTCCCTTAAGGCAAGAACAGCTAAGGAGGTATCGATAATATCACCAAAAGAACCATCATCTTTTTGAACGTAAATCA
>DQUR01000150.1 GCA_015662175.1 Thermococcus paralvinellae
AATTCTTAACGGTGATACAATGGAGTTGTAAACCCCCTTAAGCGAAAAAGATGCCTTAAAACTCAAAATTGGGGATATTGTTTATGTTTCCGGGATGATATATACGGCAAGGGATTTAGCCCATAGAAAAATTCTTGCTGAGAAAGACAAGCTACCCTTTGACTTAGATGGGGCTATTATTTACCATTGCGGACCCATCATCCGGAAAGATGAAAGAGGAAGAGGATTTGAGATAGTTTCAGCCGGCCCAACAACAAGTGCGAGGATGAACCGTTATCTCGATGAAATTCTGTCTTTGGGAGTCAGGGGAATTATTGGAAAGGGAGGGATGAACCCAGAGCCCTTCAAAAGACACAAAGCCGTTTACTTTGCCTTCACGGGCGGAGCAGGTTCTTTAGCCGCCAAAAGCATTAAAAGGGTATTGAACGTTTACTGGCTCGATGAACTGGGAATTCCCGAGGCCGTTTGGGTGCTGGAGGTTGAAAGATTCCCGCTTTTGGTAGCAATTGATGCCCATGGAAGTTCGATCTACAAAAAGAGTTAAAAGCCTGACAGGGCTATTTACCATGGCCGATGATGGCAACAGGGTAGCTGCCGATTGATGACGAAGCCGTTCCAGTCTGAGGCTATTCGCACGTCACCAGAAGAACGGGTAGCCTTGAATCCCTTATGACCCTTTCCGCCGTGCTTCCAAGGATCAGATCTTTAATGACACTCCTACCCTTTTTGCCCATTGCTATGAGTGTTGCGCCTTTTGCCATTGAAAGGCCAATTATTCCTTGGGAGGCAACACCGGCTAATACTTCTGTTTCAACCGGAAACTTTACAATTTTTGCATATTTCTCAAGGTTCTGCTTTGCCTTTGCCACATTCTCCTCCAGCTCTTCAGCTTTACCGTAATCCACAATGTGGAGGAGAATTCCCTGCTTAACAAGCTCCTCAAACTTCTTGACGGTCTCCATTATCCTAATTGAGCACGGTGAAAAGTCCAAAGCTATCAATGGCTTGTCAAAAATCTTCTCACAGTCATGCAGACATTTTATCCTCTTTTCCTTCTCATTCCACTCATATCTGATGATGAGGACAGGTTTCTTAGTTGCCCTTACAAGGTTGGAGGCTGTGCTGCCTAAAAACATCTGACGCAGAATGTTCTCCCCTTTTGAGGGGGTGATAATCAGATCAACATCTTTCTCCCTGGCAATTTCAGCTATTTCCAATGATGGAATTCCAAGCTTTACAATTGGTTCAACATATATGCCATTCTCTCTAAGATCATCTGCTAAATTGTTCAGCTGTTCTTCATAAATCTTCATAAGCTCGAGGGCTTCAATATCGGTTGCAGTAATATCAACTATGTGCACGAGATAGAGCTTTTTAGCTCCGAGTTCAAAGAATTTTGGGATACAGTTCTTTAGAGCATGTAAGGACACTTCCGAGAAATCTGTCGGAAAAAGTATCTTCTCAAACATTGGCTTCACCAATAACACCTTATGTAATTGAAGTATTTAGGCTTAGCTATGCTATCGAAGGGAATATAAACATCTACACGTACTATCCTTTACAATGGAGCGAAGGGTTGTCCTGGAGACCGTGAATCTTACCAAAAATTATTACATTGGCAGAAATATAGTGGTTCCAGCTCTTAGAGGGATCAGTTTAAAGATTTATGAGGGAGAATTTGTTGCAATAATTGGACCGAGTGGAAGTGGAAAAACTACACTTCTCAATATGCTCGGCCTCTTAGACAGGCCCACAAGCGGGAGGGTGTATATTGACGGAATTGATGTCAGCAATCTCAACGATAACCAGCTTTCTGAAATCAGATTGAGGAAAATTGGCTTTGTTTTCCAGTATTACAATCTAATTCCCATTTTAACAGCATTAGAAAACGTTGAGCTACCGATGCTCCTGGCAGGGATTCCAAAGAAGAGAAGAATCAAAAGGGCAGAGGAGTTGTTAAAGTCAGTAGGGCTTGAAAAGTTCATGCACCGCAAACCAAATGAAATGAGCGGAGGACAACAGCAAAGGGTTGCAATTGCAAGAGCTCTGGCAAATGATCCAAGCATAGTCTTGGCAGATGAGCCAACTGGAAACCTCGACACTCAGACATCGAAAGAAATAATAGCCTTAATGAAGAGAATAAATCAAGAGAAAGGAACAACGTTCGTGATAGTGACTCATGATATTGAGATCGCGAAAGAGGCAGAGAGAATTCTCCAGATAAGAGATGGGAAAATTGGTGAGGTGAAAAAGTTATGAAAAAGCTTGCCATGCTGTTAATATTTATGTTAATTGTGCCAAGCATAATCAAAGCTCAGCCTCAAGAAGAGTATTTGCTGACCTTCTCTGGTTATTTGGGAATTGGGGACGTCTTAACTTTCGGAAACTACACACTGGTGCTGGAAAACATTCTAAATCCCAATGCCCCTGGTGAGAGGGCACTCTTCAAGATTAGGGACAACGTGATGTTTGAGGAAAAGGAATTTGCCCTGGCTAGGGGTGAAGAGTATGAGTACAGGGATGTAAAAATTAGGCTCGTCGTTATAACCCTCGAAGACAATCCCAGAGCGTTGATCAGAATTTATTCAAAAGCGGTTAATGTGTTTTATGGAGACGCCCACGAGAGGTCTATCTTTAGATACGGGCCCATAAAGTTCATGATCCTCGAGATAAAAAATGGAACATTTTTGGCGAGGTATGAGAAGAAGGGAGAGACTGACTATCGCTATTTTGGAACAGGTTATTACTACTGGAACGAGCTCTCCATCTATGTGGAGAACATCACAAACAAGACTGTGAGACTGAAAATTAGAGCACCAAAGTATGCCCAGTACGCAATTATCAGGGGAGCAGAAATAGCTATTGAAAAAGTTGATTTCGGAGAGATTGAGATAGGCTCACCTTTCAAGCTAACTATAACGCTGAGAAATGTGGGAAACAAAAACGCCCGCTTCATAAGCATCTATTTGTATTCCAGAGAGCAGATACGAGAAGAGCATGTTCAAACAATCCTGCCAACAATTACGATACCCGAATTTAAATCTTCCCTGCCCTTTGCCGCCTACAGGGAGAGTCCAATTAAGTACCTCGAAGTTCTGGCTCCGGGAGATGAGAAGACCATAATTTTTACATTAATCTCTTCGAAGAACCTCAGGGAAGATGTTTACCCACTCTACATTAGGGTTGAATACCAAGACGAGGATGGTGCAAAAAAGAGCAAAGAAGTCCGGGTGGGAATTCCTGTCGAGGATAAGATAAGGCCAAAGGTAATCATCGAGAAGTTTGAGATAATCCCACCCATTGTCCAGCCTGATTCAAACTTCACGGTTAGAATAAAGCTCAAAAACATTGGGAATGCCATAGCCAAGCACGTTAAAGTTAAAGTTACAAGTGAAAAGCCAGAAGAGGATAAACAAGCAACCTACCCATACTTTCCATCCGGTGAAGGAACAATCCAACGGGAAGTTGATATATTCCCAATAGTCAAACAGAGCCTCCTTTACTTTTCTGAAATCAACGCAACAGCCGAAGGTGAGTTATACTTCAAGATAAAGCAGGTTCAGAGGGGCATCTATCCCCTCTATGTCACAATTACCTATGAAGATGAAAACGGCATTGTCTACAAGGAGGAAAGCATGTTTGGAGTTGAGGTGAGCGCTTATCCTCTCCTCGATCTCTACATAGGGAACATCTGGGAGAGCGGGGGAAGATACAACTTTGAGGTTTATATCGTTAATGAGGGCAAAGATGTTGCAAGAGGGGTTACCCTTCATGTCACCTCAGAGCAACTTGAGCTGTTTCCAATTGGACAGAGATACGTGGGGAGCATCGCCGGATTGGATTATGACAGTGTGAACTTCCAAATCCTAAACAAGACAATTCCAAAGGGGGAATACGTTATTCATGCCAGGGTCCATTATAAAAACGAGAAGGGGCAGGAGAATACTTTTGAGAAAGATTTAGTCATTAGAATTCCCGAAACCCTCACCTACACCGAGGAGAGACGTTATGAATATTACCTGGGTGGAGGAATTACATTGTTGCTCATAATCCTTCTATGGAGGAGGAAGGGTGTGGGGTGAGCTAGTTAAAATTGCCATTAGAAACTTAACGAGGAGGAAGCTTAGAACACTTTTCACAATGTTAGGGATTATAATAGCCGTTGGCTCAGTCACCGCTTTAGTTTCCATAACCCAAGGTTCCCGAATGGCAATAGAGCAAGAGCTTGAGGGCACAAGCAATGTTCTCATGGTGATGCCCGGGGTGAGCGTTTCGATAATTAGGGCAGCGACGAGTACAATGAGCGAGGACATTGTAAAAAAGATAGAGAAGATTGATCACGTTGAAGCTGTAAACCCCGCTTTGATAAAATTTACAACAATTCAATACGATGGCTGGATTCTGGAGCTCACGATTATGGGGGTTGACCCAAAGAGAGCAGAGAAGTTTTTCGCTCTCCGTGGACTTCACTTGGAGAGAGGGGTATTTTTGAGGAAAAACGACAGATACAAAGCTGTTCTTGGTTATCTGTTAGCTCATGGGAAGTTCGCAACTCTCAATGGAGAGCCCGTTAACTGGGACATCACACCTGGACAGAGAATAATAATCTATGACGATCAGGGAAATGCTTATGAGTTTAAGGTTATTGGAAATTTTGAGGAGAGTGG
>DQUR01000270.1 GCA_015662175.1 Thermococcus paralvinellae
GAGGACTCCGTAATCATTTACAAGCTCCGCTCAAAGCCAAAAAGAGAATGCCTTGGGATGGAGAAGAATCCGATTGATGATATTATTTGAGAGAATTACAAATTGCACGATAGATACAATAGTTGCATTCCCATGAGAATCTTGGTTTTAGCTCAATAGGAAATTTGCCCTTCTTTAGTTGTTTCACTCCTCCAATAATCTTGTGCACTTTTTGAATCATCTCATGAAACTGCCTTTCATTCTTCTCAACTTCTAAAATTTTAAACTTCATCCTCCTGTTATCAAAGATCCAAATGTAAGGTTCCTTATTCAAGATAAAGGCGTAGGCATTGGCTTGCTCAATATAGGCCTTTAAAACACTATCATCTGGTATTTCATCAAGGTCAATGCCAGAAAATCTATCAAAGTCTTTGAATTTAAGTTCAATAACTTTGTTATTCCAAGTGAAATCCTGCTCTTCCCGTAATCTTCCATCCATTTTTGAGCCCGTATTCCAAAGGAACTTCAAACTCGAATTTGGGATTTTCTTGGAAAATGTACTTTGCATTATTCTCAATCAGCTTTTGAAAGCCCAAATGAAACATTTCTCCAAGAGCGGCTTTTGGATGTCTCTCGAAATTCCTTGTGCCAAAATATAGATTAAAAGCGGCTTTTCTAAGACAAAACGAAAGGTATGTTATGGGTATTGTGTTCTTTTTTCCGTTGGTATTTCCGTGAAAAAGCAGATTTTGACAGCTTTTCAGATAAATTTTTAATTTCCTTATCCTCAGTTTTTTTAATTCTCATTACACCACCTCCATCATTCCAAAGCCGAAAGAGTTTCTCATACCTAAGCTGATTTCATTTCATAAGCGATTTTGTTGGCAATTCCTCCTTCTCCAAGCTTTAAAGTTTTTATGAGTCCTGAAGTGGGTGATTGTAGTCTGAAGGTATGGAGATCAGAAATGAGAGAAAGCTTGATCTTTATCAAGCCACCTCGCTATAGCTTCCATAAGCTCTGGCCTAACAACTTTTGGATTCTTCCGTTGCAGCCCCCTAATCGCTAAGTAAACTGCATCAGCATCTTCATTCAGTATTCCATCAACGAACTCCAATGTAAGCTCTAGGTCATCTTTAAGGGCATCTACAAAGCGAAGTGCATAGTAGGGATTCGCGCTCTTAAAGTTCCATAAGAAGTCCATAAGCTTTGCGATGTCAAGCTCTCCAAAGGAGCGCGCCGCTTGATTGTTTCCAACTCTTTCGAGGGTGTATGTTATAAGAGTGAACTGCTTCTTTGTGATTGTTTCTAAGGCTCCAAGCGTTTCTGTATGCGTCAGGTGGTAAAGCAGGGCAACTCTTGAGTTTGTCAGCGGCTTGTTTGAGGCCAAGTGGTAGTGGCTTTTCTGAGCCTTTAAGTCTTTGAGCGAGAGAACTTCAATTAACTCCACCGGTTCCAGAGGTTTGGGTAAATATATGTGAATATATGTCGAATCACTGTCGGAGATGTTTATGTAAGGGGCATAGTAGTGGAAGCCAATCCATGCCAAGGCATAGTCCAATTCTCTCATCTTAATTGGATTGCCACCCTTTACTCCATAGGTCTTAGGTAAGAATTTTCCAGCAGTTGGTATGAGCGTCAGCGGTGCGGTGATATTTTGCCTTGTTGAGAGCCTCTTCCTACTTTCAATCTTGTCAAGGATCTCCTTCAACTTCGAAGGCACGCCGTTCCAGTAAACGTTGTTTATGTTTGCTCCAGCACTAAAATCGGCATCGCTCACAACTTTGCCTCCTTCTTTAGGGGAATACCTCCCAAGAGCATAGTGAAGAGAGAGCATCTCCCTGAGGGCATCAGCAATTCCTGTTAGTAGTGTGTCCTTTGAGGCATTAACTTCTATGGTATACTCCTCTCCTTGTGGAATAAGGATTAGCTCCTCAATACCAGCTCTCAGGAGGCTCTCAACGAATCCGTAAGCTATGTATGTGTCGAGAATTTCTCCGTAGGAGGGAGTTTTAAATCCCATACTCCTCCACCCCTAACACTTCAGCAAACTTCGGAGCTTCCCCTTCTCTATCCCTCGCACCAGCGTAATCACACAGAACTAGCGGAATTAAGAGCGCGCCAGCGATAAGCCTGAGTTTTCCGGAATCTGGCATATGCCTCGCCCTAACGCTGAGCTCAAAGACAAAGCGGATGAGATCTTCTCCTTTTGGCTCCTCAACTACAATCCCAACATTCTCAGTCAGCCATTCCTTGGTTTCCTCCACCATACCGTCAAACTTCCTGAGTTTGTCGAGAACAACTTCTGCTGTTAGCCCTTTCTTTTCAATGCTTGTTATCTGCCCCATCAATATAGGCTCATGGTGTAGCATAACAACTAGCGAACCAACGAAGGCAACCTTTTCGTTAAACTTCTCTTTTAGGATGGGGTAAGTGTAATAAGCACTGACAAGCTCGTGCCTGAAGCCTTCCAGCTTTTCTCCCTTCTTGATGTGACGCTGGTAAATCCTTGATGCCTTCCCAATGTCGTGGAGCTTTATAAGGGTCTTAACAAACTCATCCATCTGCTCTTCGCTCAGCTTGACATTTAGGGACTTCAGCGAGCGTTGAATTGTTTTCAAGTACCTCTTCTTTATCCTCTCCCATTCTTTAAGCATCTTGGCAACGTGCTCATCCAAACTCTGCCCTTGAAAAGCAAGAATCATCTCCTACCACCCCCGATAAACTCTGTAATTGTGGGCTGTCCTCCTAAATTTGGAGAAACTTTTTTCTTGCCGCCCTTTGGAGATTTCCTCCCATCATCTTGGACATCTCCTAGAATAATGCCGACCTCTGAGGAGTATTTATCTGGGCCTATCACGTAAATTTGATAGGCCTTCGGCTTGTTTTCGCTCGTTTTCTTGATGACGTATCCATAACCATCTCTAACTATCTTAAA
>DQUR01000239.1 GCA_015662175.1 Thermococcus paralvinellae
AGGGGCGGATTTGGAACGAACTTATAGATTTCAGAGTTTCCATTAACAAAGAGGGTTTTGAAATGCGTATCATACGCTATGTATTCCATCAGGCCATATTTGATTAAACCCAAGCCTCTCATTCTTCTGTCTGAATAAACGTAGGTTACATTGTACTTTCCCATAAGCTTATAAACCCTCTCTTTCTGCACCGTCCCGAACATCGTCACAACGTCATTATAGGCCTGTATGGCCTCTCTTGGATCAGGTGCTTTTTCAAAAAATCCCTGATAGACCTTCTTCCACATAACTATGTCCCTTCTATGGGTGTTTCCAATTAGGAGGTAACCAACATCCCACCATGTCAAAAATACTGCATCTGGGGGTGTGTTCTCCCTAATCCACTCAAAGGCCTCCCTGTCCTTCACCGTTGGGGGGATTATGTATTTATACGAGGAATACGTCCCCTGAGCAATTGGAACAAGTATGAGTGCAGCCACAATTATTGCCCTTGTTTTCTTGCTCAAAACGATCCTCCTGAACAGTTCAGCACCTTTTCCCCTTGCGTCTTTAATTATGCTGTTCAGCCAGGTGTTTAGATTTGGGAGAAAGTCATCATAGAAGAACTCAGCGGCCATAATTGAAAGGGGCAGGGAAGCGTATGGATCTCTGAATCTGAAAGCCATTGCCCCGGCTATCATGAAGGTCCAGGCCCACAATGCGATTCCCTGTCGTATGGGATCGCTTTTGAGATATTTTTTAGTTGCAAGGATTCCGAAGATCAACTGCACAACACCGATCCACTTCAGATATCCTAAGGCAGTAACCTCTTTTTTTGGCATCCTCAGTAAAAGTCCAGCGATAAAGTGGTTTATTGGAGGGATGAAGTATAGTATGACACCCATTAGCACAGCCAGGACAAAGTAGTGGAGATTCTTCTTTATCCAGGGGATTAGGTGGATAAAGAGCATTACTGTGGCAACTGTAACAAAGAAAACCCAGCCCCTGTGGGTGATCATATAAACGGGTAGTAAAGCCATCATTCCGAGTAGATGTTTGTAGTTCCAGCTTTTAAGAAACCTCACAAGAAGCATCATCTCGGTTATGAAAAACACAAGCCCGAGGTTTTCTGGGATATAAAGGCTTGTCCTGTATACAAAATTCGGGGCAAAGGACAGAAAAGCTGTAGCTAAAAGGGCTTTTTTGCTCTCTCCAAGAACCTCCCTTGAGAGCAAATAGAAGAGACCCACACTGATTGTACCATAAATTGCCGGAAGGATAAAAAACACATAATCAGATGGAAAAAGCTTGTATACAAGTGCCCCAACTATGTGGAATAACGGAGGATAGCTGTATGCTTTAAGCCCGAGGAGTGAACCGATATCCTTTGAAATCACACCTATACCTTCATTGGCAATTCTCAGGGTGATATCCCTGTGTAGATATTCATCGTATACTGCCAGTAAAAGAGTTCTGTGAGGTATGAGCCTTATTATGAATGAGATCATGAGCAATAGAATGAGGTATATTTTTTCCTTCTTCACTTCTTACACCCCTAACCCTTTTAACATGAAGTTTGCTTTATTAAATTGGTGATGGTATGAGGTCTTTAAAACTCTTTAGCTTAGCATTCTTTTCTTATCTCCTTCTGATGATCTGCTCTCATTTAATTCTTAAAGAGTATTCTGCTTCTCTAAATATGCTTCCGCTTTCTCTTGCAGTAATACTCATCTTTTACTGCTGTTTCGTGGCTGGATATCTTAGACCCTTATATCTGCCAACGAAAGCTGTGTGGATTGCGATATTTTTGCTGGCAGTATATTTTGCACGATATGTTGTGTTTGCCCCAGTTGCTGTAGTGTTTCTTTACCTTCTTCTCAAATATGAACCAGAGTTTTTTAAGGAGTTCTCCTGGTTTGTCTTCTTGCTGGGTGTTGGCATCGTTGGTTCCACCTATCTCTTTGTTGGGGTTCCTTTCTTTAAATATCCCATTAGATTTGAACTAACGGAGGTGCTTACACTATCTGCATATCTATTCTTAACGGCGATAGCCTTTGAGCAGAGAGAAAGAATTAGAAGCTTGTACTTCATTGTGTCCTCTATCTTGCTGTTCATGTCAACTTTTCGTTCTCTCTTGATCCTCGTGTTTTTGGCTTATGCAACTCCCTATTATCTTTCTGGAAAAATTAGGATGCGGGAGATATGTCTAGGGATTCTTGTTGGAATAGCTGTTTTAATTTTAAGCGGTAATCTTGAGAGTCTTTTGATAAGAGTGGGCTTTACCTTTCTTATTTTTGAAAATCTTGTTAAAATTTCACTTCCCTTTGGATTTTATCATGGTTCCTTACTTCTTAGCTATTCTCCCGGCAGGAAAATAGCATTTATGTTCACCCTCGATAGGAATATATACTCTTCTTTTATTTTTGGACAAGCTGTTGCTGATTTTGGGATATTTGGAATGGTTGAAGCCTATCTTTTGGGGACTATACTTAAACGCTCTGAAAATGATTTGAGCTCTTTGACAGTTGTTCTGTCTCTTTTAATTTATCTCATCGAGGTGGGAATTGATGCTTTTGTTTTGGCTATTATGCTGTTTTTTGGTACAATTTATGTTGAGAAAATTGGCAAGCATGGTCCTCCTTTTAATATGCGAAGTTGAATTTTAGTAACTGGTGGTACTGTGAAGTCTCTAAAGCTCTTTAGCTTGGCCTTTTTTACCTACATCTTGCTCACTGTTTATGCCAATGTTTTCTCAAAGATGAGCTGTATGCTGTCGAGCTTGACATGTCTCGAATTTGGGTTGCTTCGTTAATTGCAGTTACATTCTTTGTTCTTCTTGTACTTGGATACCTAAAGCCCGTTGAGTTTCCTGTTTGGGTTTATTGGTTGATACTTTTTGTGCTGTCTTTTGCCCTTCCTATCTATGGCACTCTTGCTGTGGCATTTGTTTTTTTATTTTCGAGGAAACGCAATCTGAGGTTTGAATTAAGCAGGACTCTTGTGTTTCTGGCCTTCCTAAGTGGGGTTTCGCTGGTTTATGTAGACTGGGATAGTGGATTTAAAACCCTGGTTTTTTTGATTCTTGGTTTCACAGTGACCCAAGGTGGAGGGTTGCTTTCATCTTTACACTGGAAAATCGCTACACTTACTTTCTTTTTGGTCAGCCAATAGCAGATTTCGGAATCCTTGGAGGAATTGAGGCTTATCTCTTGGGAACGTTACTTAGATTATCTGAAAGAAACGTCAAGACGGCAGTAATTGTTCTCTTAACCCTGATCTACGCTATTGAGAGTGGAATTGATGCATTTCTGCTTTCAGTCTTAATTCTTTTTGGTGCACTTTACTCTAAAATAAATATCGAAACACTAAAATAATTATCTTGGTAAACTATTTCTGGTGATTCAAAATGAATCCCGTCGAAGAGGCTTTG
>DQUR01000090.1 GCA_015662175.1 Thermococcus paralvinellae
ATTTTTTGCCAAATCTTCATCATCCTTGCTGTTTCGAGAATTGTCTCGATTTCCTCTCTTGTAAAGTCCTGTAAGCAGAGAATGTCCCTTCCGGTTAGGCTAACTACCATAGGTACCACCACATAGAGCTAATCTTTGATTTTAATAACTATTTCGCCGCTAACGTTGGGATGATTTTGGCGGCGTTATTGACAAACATACTGATCTCGACAAGACTAATAAGGGGGTATGGGCTTATAACCTCGGAGGGTTTCTTGTGGACGGGATAAAGATAAAGGTTAAACTCATCAACTACACGCCAAGACCTTTGGAAACGATAACATGGGCGGCACTGATTTCCTATTGGGATGAGTGGGAAAGTGAAGTCTTTGAAAGGGTAACGATGGATGACGTGGAGAAACATCTGCCGAAGGTTCTCTCATATGGGCACGAAAGCATTCTTGAGCATGCAGTTTTCACATTTGCAATTGAGGGAATAAGCAGGGTCACTTCGCATCAGCTCGTTCGCCATAGGCTTGCCAGCTACACGCAGAGAAGTCAGAGGTACATAAGGGAAGAGCTCTCCAGGGAAATTGAAGAGCTGTTTGTTATCCCAGAAAGCGTTAGTGATAAACCAAAGCTATACCAGAGGTGGAAAAAAATGCTGGAGGAGGCAGTGAGGCTGTATAAAGAAAGTGTGGAATGTGGGGTGTCGTGTGAAGACGCGAGGTATATTTTGCCACAGGGTGTTAGGACAAAGATTGTCGTAACCATGAACCTAAGGGAGCTCAAGCACTTCTTCGGTCTCAGGACATGCGAAAGGGCTCAGTGGGAGATAAATCATGTTGCATGGAAAATGCTGGAGGAGATTGCAAAAGTTGAGAAGCTAAAGCCAGTAATCAAATGGGCAAAGCTCGGGCCAAGGTGTATTCAGCTCGGCTACTGTCCGGAGAAGGAATTGATGCCAGAAGGTTGCTTTAAGAGGACAAGGGAAAGGTGGAATAGAATAGCCGGAGATTAGCCCTTCTCTTCCCCTAAAACCCTTTCTAGGGCTTTTTTCAACTCATCGTAGCTTTCCTCAATCGCCTGCGGAATTACCTTTACATCAGCTAGAACCGGCATGAAGTTCGTGTCACCGTTCCATCTTGGAACGATGTGTAGATGGACGTGATCATCTATGCCCGCTCCAGCAACCCTGCCCAAGTTAACGCCCATGTTAAATCCATCGGGGTTCATTGCCTTCCTCAGGGCCTTTATCATCAGTTGGGAAAGCCTCATTATCTCCAGAAGCTCATCATCAGTTAAATCCTCCCATCTTCCAACATGTCTGTAGGGGGCAATCATAACATGACCCGGGTTGTATGGATAATTGTTCATGATTACAAAAGCATGCTCACCTCTATACAGAATTAATCGTTCTTTATCCCTGTTCTCCTTTGGGAAATCACAGAAAATGCATCCATCGTGCTTTGGGGATCTTATGTATCTGATGCGCCATGGTGCCCATATGAGTTCCACCCTCTCACCCCTATGAGAGGCAAACACCAGAGCATTAAAAAGCTTTTCCCAGAAATCTTTAAGAAATCCTATTCCGAATTCTGAACTTGGAGCAAAGTGGAGTGGTTGAAATGGTTAGGAAGGGGATCTTGATTATCATAGATGGTCTCGGAGACAGACCGATAAGGGAATTTGGTGGAAAAACACCACTGGAATACGCAAACACGCCAAATCTTGATAGGCTTGTCAAAATTGGAATTCTTGGCTTGCATGATCCGATAAAACCCGGACAGCCCGCTGGAAGTGACACGGCTCATCTCTCAATCTTCGGCTATGATCCTTATAAAACATACAGAGGTAGGGGATTCTTTGAGGCTTTAGGTGTTGGGCTGGATCTGGAGGAGAATGACCTGGCTTTCAGGGTGAACTTTGCGACAATCGAAAATGGAATAATCATCGACAGAAGGGCTGGAAGAATTTCAACGGAAGAAGCTCACGAATTGGCTAAGGCAATTCAGGAAAACGTTAAGCTTCCAGTTGAGTTCATATTCAAGGGAGCAACAGGACACAGGGCGGTTTTGGTGCTTAAAGGAATGGCTAAAGGTTACAAAGTTGGCGAGAATGATCCACATGAGGCAGGCAAACCGCCACATGGGTTCACGTACGAGGATGAGGAAAGCAAGAGGGTGGCCGAAATTCTTGAGGAGTTTGTTCAAAAAGCCCGTGAAGTCCTCGAAAATCACCCGGTAAATGAAAGGAGAAGAAAGGAAGGCAAGCCCGTTGCCAATTACCTCCTCATTAGGGGGGCTGGCACCTATCCGGACATTCCAATGAAGTTTACCCAGCAGTGGAAAGTCAAAGCTGCTGCCGTCGTAGCTACCGCCCTGGTCAAAGGTGTTGCAAGGGCTATTGGCTTTGATGTGTTCACGCCAGAAGGGGCAACTGGTGAGTATAACACTGACGAAATGGCCAAGGCTAGAAAGGCTGTTGAGCTTTTGAAGGAATATGACTTTGTGTTCGTTCACTTCAAACCAAGTGATGCCGCCGGACATGATAATAAGCCAAAGCTCAAGGCGGAGATGATTGAGAAAGCCGATAGGATGGTCGGGTACATAATCGAGAACATTGATCTGGAAAAGACCGTTATAGCGATTACGGGTGACCACTCAACCCCATGTGAGGTTATGAACCACAGCGGAGACCCAGTGCCTTTATTGATGGCAGGAGGAGGTGTAAGAACGGACTATACAGAGAGCTTTGGTGAAAGGGAGTGCATGCGCGGTGGCATTGGAAGGGTCAGGGGACACGACATAGTTCCAATGATAATGGATTTGATGGGAAAAACAGAAAAGTTTGGGGCTTGATTTTTTACCCCTTAACTCGAACCTTTAAAGGGCTAAAGGGCTAAAAACATGGAGAAAAGAAAAGGCATCACATTGTTGAGAGAATCTTCGTTGTTATATCATTTCCCTGTTTATCGTAAATCCTATAGTAGCACCTGTATGGAAACTTCATGTTAGCCCTTCTCATTGCCTCAAGGGCAAACTTGAGGTGTTGCCTGTTAACCCAGACGGTGAGAATTTTCTGATCTCTCTTAAGCCTTGCAGCTAATCCAATTGGCTTTCCAAAGGGTCTTCTCATACCGTTTCCATAACGATCTGCCTTTCTTCCGGTAGCCATTGGGTTCTCCCTGAGAACCTGGAATGGATAAACTCTAATTTTAAAGTAGTAGTTGCTCCTACCAACGTTCTTCTGCAGGTATCTGTTGAGCTGAATTCTGACAGCCTCAAGGGCGTTCTGTCTTATCTGCATTGGTACCTCTGCATGAAGGCTGACCTCAAATTCAAAATCTCCCGCCGGGTTCCCCATATCAAAGATTGTTATCTTCGGACCTGGGGCACCTCTTATGTATTCCCTCCTTGTATAAGCAGGTTTATCAACATCCCTATCAATCTTTGCTGGTCTCAATGCCATTTAACTCACCTCCATAATGAGCATAATTCAAACTTAGGAATTTCACTCAGCTTATAAAAGTTTTGGAAGACAGCTAAGTTTTTTAATTTACCTTACTCTGTAACCAATGTAATCAAAAATCCTAAATTCTAATCTCTGTGTTCCACTGCAATCCTGAATAGCAACAGTGATGCTGGAACGAAGATTAGTAGTGCCCCCTTTAAAATAATGCCCGCTATTACAACTTCACCTAGGGAGTAGGCAAATCCAAAAACCAACTGCCCGGCGGTTGTTGATAAGTTCCTAACAGCATTCACTCCACCAATAGCCGCTGAGGCTCTCCTTGCTGAGGCCAATAAACTCCTTGAAATTGGCCTGAAGGTTTGAGCGGCAAATATCGCCATCAAAATGCCCAGGGATACCGTAACTGGATTTTTGACCGCTGCCAAGAGCGGTGACATCCCGGCTAAAATTGATACAGTTATTATAACTTTTCTTTCATCCCCTAAGTCAGCTATCCTTGAGGGAATATACGCCAAAATGGTGGCCATGAAACCGATAATCCCAATTAGTGTTGCCCCTGTTCCCTTATCCAGGTTCAGAGTCTCGGCAACATAAACGTATGTTATCTCACCTGAGGTGAATGCTGTAAGAAATGAGATCAAAGCTGACAGCATTAGAATTTTCTTTGCGTTTAATGAGGGCTTGCTTTCCTTCATGCCTTTCTCTCTTTTAGGGACTATCCCTTCGTAGAGGAGCCAGTAAGAGACCAACATGCAGAGGGCCGTCAGGAAAAAGAAAAATGATGAAAGGTACATCTGTCCTTTTAATCCAAAATCCTGGGTTATAGCATAAGTGTAGTTGCCCAAAAGCCCGGCAAAGTTTCCAGAGAGAAAATACAAAGCTGTCACTCGACTTCTGATTTCTTTCGGGGAAGAAATGGCAATTACAAACTGGGCAATTGGCCAAGTAATACCGTTTAGAAGGCCATTCATGAGCTTAATCCCCATGACATGTAGCCACGACGATGTTAGGGGATACAAATTAACGGCCAGGGCATTTCCAGCCATTGCTATGGCTCCAAGATAGACCAAGCTTTTCCTCTTTTCCAACAACAGCCCGCTAAAGAGGGCAGAAAATGAGCGTGCCAAAATGAAAGAGGCGGAGATTATGGAGAGATACGCCATTGAGGCTTTAAGAATATCACGGGTATAGAATGCGACGGCAGGGGTGGCTAACTTAAAAGCCAATGTTCCGGTAAAAGCCGATGCAATGAGGAGGACTGTTCCAAGGTGTTGCCTTCTCATAGTGTCTCAACCCGGTCTAATCCGGATAGATATTAAAACCCTTCCTAAATTATTAATAATTATGTTTTTATACAACATCCTCACACTATTGGATGAGGTGAGGTTCATGCAAATGCAGTTTGAGGACGCTTACAAGGAAGTTTATGAGATTGTTA
>DQUR01000238.1 GCA_015662175.1 Thermococcus paralvinellae
ATCCGAATCGAGACAAAAGAAGACCTAAAGCCATTTTTACCTGAAATTGGTGAGCTTGTGGATGGGGCAATCTTGTCCGGATATCAGGGCATTAAAAAGCGATATTCCGATGGAAAAGATGCCAACTATTATCTGAGAAAGGCAAAGGAGGACATAATGCTTCTAAAGAAGAACAAAGACATTAAGATTCACGTGGAATTTGCCTCGATTCAGGATAGAGAGCTGAGAAAGAAGGTCATTTACAACGTATTTCCTTTGGCGGATAGCGTTGGAATGGATGAATCAGAGATCGCCCACATTCTCAATTCCCTTGGCTACCCAAAGCTTGCGGACAGGATTTTTAACTACAACAGGATTGAAGACACTGTTTTGGGCGGAAAAATAATACTTGATGAGCTCAATCTTGAGGTTCTCCAAATTCACACGATCTATTACCTCATGTACATCACCCACAGGGACAACCCGCTCAGTGAAGAAGAGCTCAGGCAGAGCTTGGAGATAGCAACCACACTTGCAGCAGCGAGGGCATCCCTTGGGGATATAAAGAGCCCAGAAGACTTTAAAGTTGGCTTGAAGGTACCATACAACGAATACGGTGAATTTGTAAAGCTCAGGTTTGAGGAAGCGAAGAGAAAGCTGAGAATGAGGGAATATAAGGTTGTAATAGTTCCAACAAGGCTGGTTAAGAACCCGGTATCGACGGTGGGACTTGGAGATACAATTTCGGCGGGAGCCTTCACGAGCTATCTTGCCCTTCTGAGGAGAAGGCGTGTTTCTAAGTGGTAGCTTTCAAGATTGTCAAAGGGTTAAAATGGATGTGTCCGCTTTAACGACTATCTAGGCCGATTGTAATAAAGCGTGATTATGGAAGGGGTAATAGAGCAGAAGAAAAGAGGACACTGACGACTTTGCTTCTCTCACCGAAAGACTGTTTAAGGTTTGGCCTCATTGTTCATACAAGACCCGCCTGGTTAAATCATGTGGGATTTTGGGCCGGATGAGAACTAGGCCACTCAAAAGCCCTCTAATTAGCCAGGGAGGAAGATTATTCGCCTTAGGTAGCGGATAACCATCAGTATCCCATCAAACTCTCAATTAACTTTGCCTTTTCCTGTGCTTTCCTTAAATGTTCAACAGTAACCTTAGTGTAAATCTGGGTGGTGGAGAGGTTTGAATGCCCCAGGATTTCCTGGATAACCCTTATGTCAATCCCATTCTCAAGCATGTGCGTTGCGAAGCTGTGCCTGAGCATGTGAGGTGTAACCTTGATTCCCGCTTTTTTCCCATATTTATTAAGAAGATACCACACGGTCTTTGGTGAGAGCCTGTCTTTTCTGTTCCTCCTCTCCTCAACGATCAGATACTCACTATCATCGCTTCTCGTTTTTAAATAATCCTCAATTTCCCGAAGCAGGGCTCTTGGAATTGGCACAATTCTGTCTTTTGCCCCTTTTCCTCCCCTGACGATAATCAGGGAGCGCTCAATGTCAATGTCATCAATTTTTAAGTTGCAGAGCTCACTGACCCTAAGGCCAGAGCCATAGAGCAATAACACGATAAGCCTGTCCCTCTTTCTCGCTGGCGGGATTACACTCAAAAGCTTCTTTACTTCCTCTTTTGTTAGGCTCTTTGGCAAACTCCGGGGGACTTTCGGAGGTTTAAGCTTTTCAGCCTCACCTTCACGTCCCTCAAATCTAAAATAGGCTTTCAATGCCTGGACAACCAAATTTAAGCTTTTATTGGAATATCCATTTTTCTTGAGTTTTGCTAGGAAACGAAGGGCTGAACGGGCATCTACATCATTGCTCTCTTCCAGAAACTTTCTCACATAATAGGAGTACATTCTAACGGTGTTCTGGCTTTTGCCTTCCAGTTCAAGATACATTTCAAATTCTTCAATGTCCATGTGGCATCACAAAATTATGAAAAATTAAGATTCTCCTGATTTCTCCTCAAGAGTTTCACGTTCATCAAGGTCTTCCACTTCTTCGGTCTCCTTCCCACTCTGCTCTTCCGATTTTGTCATAATCATGCTGAGATACACTATTTTTAATAGCTCCTCTATGAGCCTTTCATCCTCGGCATAGATGTATCCCTGCCCAACGATTACCCTGCCCTGTAATCCAAGCTTTTCAACGGCTTTTCCTATGATTTCTTCACTTGGGACTTCTTTCCCGGGGAAAATCTGCTCCCAGGCATCTTCAATCTTTATTAGGCTTCTTCTGTCAAGGAGTATCTTTAGATTTTCATTTTCCTCCCTTAACCTCTGATACTCCTGTCTAAGCTCTTCATATTTCTCCTGAAGATTCTGAATTTCTTTTTCAAGGTTCTGTTTCTCTTGCTCAAGCATATCGTATTTTCCTTTTAAGTCGAGCAACTGGTTCCTGAGAGCCATGTATTCTGGGAGTATCTGCAGACTCTTCAATCCTGCTCTCACGAGGGTGTTTTTGAGCTCTTTTCTAACAAGCTCAACGTCTATGTGCTCCAGGTCATGTCCCAGCGGAATTTTCATCCTCTCAACGTGCCCCACAAGTTCGCTGAGCTCTCTGAAAAGCTTGTCAGCCAGTTCTCTCCCTACCCTATCAGCATCGGTCGCTATTATCAGCAAATCCGCTCCGGCAGCTGCACTTTTTGCAATCTCTAAATTCGTCGTCGGGATTATTGAGGAGATCGTTATGTTGTATTCGCTCCCCAAAGCAAGGCCTTGCAGGGCTTTACTGACAACCTCAACGTCGCTTGCACCTTCAACTAGAATTCTAACATCCACTATGGTCATTCCGGACACCTCTTTATGTCTGGGATTACCCAGAGATGTTAATCTAATGGGCTTTAAAAACTCTCCTAAATCTCAACCACAAGATTACTGTTCTCAAGGATGACATCCCCCGTGGGCAACAGGGAGATGCTCATGGCTTTTATCTCAACGCCCCTATCTTTCGCAACCTTTAAAAGCCTCGCAATTTCCGGATCTCCCTTGACGTATGGCTTGAACTTCTTAACATCAGGCAAAGCCCCGATAAAGACCACCATTGCTCTTTCACCCTTCTCCCGCAGCTTTATGAGCTCTCCAATATGTCTCCGACCCCTTGGGCTTGGACAGTCCGGATACATCGCGTAGTCTCCTTCTCTAAGCACGGCACTTTTCATTTCGACCCATACATCTTCTCCGTTACACTCCAGAAGGTAATCCAATCGAGAATTCCCAACCCTGACCTCCCTCCTCTTAATGTGACAATTCCTAAGCCATGGGATTAATCCCAACTCAACAGCCCTCTCAAATGCTTTTGCTTGAGTTCTCGTATCAATTATCGCCCCCTTCGAATTCTTGTCCTCAAAGGCAACTAAAATAAGGTCAGTCTTTCCTCCCTGTTTCGGAATGCAGAAACATCTCTTACCCCTAATCATGAACTCCTCCAAACGACCGGTGTTTGTGAGGATATTATTAAGATTCAGCATCATATGAAAGGTACACAATCTTGGAAAACAAAAAAGAGAGACTTCTACCTAATTGCTCACGAGCATTTGTTTGTGTTTAGAAAACCAAGAAAGGGAGAGAAAATCAATAAATTCCGAGAAAGTAGGGTAGTCTAACTTTTTCAAAACTCAAAAAGAGAAATGCCATATTTTTCCGGTGCTGGTCTATTTCGAACAGCCGTCGTTATTATCTTATCTATGTTACCGTATTCACTCTGTGTGATCCATCGTATGAAGCGCATAAGAAACTCTCGGGGAGGATCGAGCCTGCTCTCTTTACACCCCCTACTGCCATAATTCCAATCCTGCTCGGCCATTAGCAATGAGCCATAAAAAACCGTTATATCGGGAGGATCAAGTTCCATTGAGAAAGTTATATTCCATAACGTCATTTAGGACTTCTTCTATGTCCTCCCCATGATTAGTCCGTTCAAATGCTAAAAACACGCGCCTTGCATTCTTTTCATTACTTATCCGCTTAAGATACAGGTCAAAGAACAACCGGACATGTGCTGGTGCGAACTCTTTTCTAACTTCCGGTTGGAGAACAACTTTGAAATCTCCTGGACATATCTTGTCCGTTCTGACAATGTAAACCTCGGTTCCATTGGAGCCGGAATATAACAGGGCCCTTCC
>DQUR01000164.1 GCA_015662175.1 Thermococcus paralvinellae
CCCATACGGAGCATGGACCACAACATCACCGCCCGGGAAGTACTCAATCGGTGAGGACAGACCAAAGAAGTGGGTGGCATTGATTGCAGCGGCACATCAAATCCCATACGTCGCAACGGCAAGCATTGCAGATCCGTATGACCTCTACAGGAAGGTTAAGAAAGCTGCCAAAGTTGATGGTCCAGCATTCATCCAAGTTCAGGGAACATGTGTACCTGGTTGGCGCATTCCACCAGAAAAGAGTGTCGAAGTTGCAAAACTGGCAATTGAGACGGGCGTCTGGCCGCTCTTCGAAATTGAAAACGGTGATATCAGGAACATTAAATTCCAGAGATTCCCCAAGGACGGGAAGTTCAAGAAGCCCATTGAGGAATACCTCAAGTTACAGGGAAGATTCAAGCACCTGCTCAAGAATCCGGAGGCAATAGAAGAGCTGAAAGAGCAGATAAAGGCGATGTGGAGGATTCTCGGAAAGGAAGTTGAACTTCCTTAATCCCTTTTCTTATTACATATTTTTGTCCAGTGGTGTACTTATTTGGGACAAAGCTTATAAGCGGCTATAACATCTGAACTTTAATCCCTACGGAGGTGATGAAGATGACGATAAAGACTCCATTTAACTTGCCCGGACTGGGCGTTGATCCTTTAACCCAGAGAATAGCCGAGAAGGAGAAAAAATGGAAGTATAGGGTGGCTGTTCTAAGCGGTAAGGGTGGTGTTGGAAAAAGTACAGTCGCTGTTAATCTGGCAGCGGCTCTGGCTAAGCTTGGTTATTCTGTGGGTGTTCTGGATGCTGACGTTCACGGGCCGAATATAGCCAAAATGCTTGGCGTTGAAAAAGCTCAAATCTTAGCTGAAAAGGTTAATGATCACTTTGAGATGATACCTCCAACTGTGGATTTCATGGGTCAGGTGACGCCAATTAAGGTTATGAGTATTGGCATGATGGTTCCTGAAAACCAGCCAATTATCTGGAGGGGGGCACTGATTACAAGGGCACTCAAGCAACTTTTGGGGGATGTTAAATGGGGGGAGCTTGACTTTATGATAATAGATTTTCCTCCGGGAACAGGAGACCAGATACTGACGATAGTCCAGACTATTAAGCTTGATGCTGCAATTGTTGTAACCACCCCACAAGATGTTGCTCTCCTTGATACCGGAAAGGCCGTGAACATGATGAAGCAGATGAACGTTCCTTACGTAGCTGTTATTGAAAACATGAGCTATTTAATCTGTCCCCACTGTGGAAATAAAATCAATCTCTTTGGTGAGGGTGGCGGAGAGAAATTGGCCCAGAAAGAGGGAGTCGATTTTCTTGGAAAAGTCCCCATTGATCTAAAAGCCAGGGAGGCAAGCGATCTGGGAATCCCAATTGTCCTTTATGAAGACACTCCAGCAGCCAAGGCCTTTATGGAAATCACCCAGAGGTTTGTGAAAAAGCTTGAGGATATGAAGGAGGATAAAGCTTAAATTTTCCCGCCCTATATTTTAATGGCATGCGCGGCTGAGATCGGGGAACCCGAAACTGTGATGCCGCGCTGGACCGGGCTACTAAGTGAATGGACGGTGGTGGTTATCTACGGTCAAGTGAGCAAACAGCTCTTTCAAAGCACGTACAAATGGCTTCAGCTTCATCAGGATATTGCACAGATTGTGGTTCTGGTTATATTGTTATTTATCCTCCTCATTTTGGTTTACAACCTTTTCAGAGAAAGTTTAGAGGCATTTGTTCTCTATCTCCTGGTGGTCTCTATGACGATCATCTGGTTCTTCAACTCGGATGAGTTTGTGATAAGATTTAAGTCAATACACCTTGCCCTTTTGCTACTTTTCTCGTGTTTGATGTTCTATCTTGCTCCAAAGCTTTCCCGTGAACTTGGCTTTTTAATCTACGGTCTGGCTTTTGCCTCCCCAACTTTCAGGGATGTTGTGAAGACTTTAGATAGAGATTTCCTTTCACTCATATTCTTTGTTGCAACCCTTGCCCTAATTATGAACCTGTCGTTTGCTCCTACCTCCTTCAGGGCAGATTTTGAGGTAGCTTTGCTCTCTATTTTTACCCTGGTCACCGTTGGGCTGAGCTTTTACGCCTTAGCAATACCGCTGGCTTTTGTGCTGACCTTTCCGAAGAGGCACAAAAGGAACTTTATCTATGTAATGCTGACTCTAACTGGAGTAATTGCTTTCTGGAAAATTTTTGGGATAGGCATAACTGTGGAGTTCCCTCATACTCATACGAATTACATTATGGGCATGTTTGTAAAAGAGACCCTCATACAGCTAATCCTGATAGTGTACTTTTTTACCACAAATTTCAAGACAGCAATTGGAGAGAGGGGGCAGGTTTTGTTTTTGCAGGTTTTAGCCCTCATGTATTTTCCGCTCTTAACGGTTAATCCAGTGATTTTTACCCCTCTCGTTATCGTAATCTCAGCTCTTTCAATCAGGCTAACCCAGAAGATTTAGATCATTGCTCAAACTTGATTGCCCCAATTATTGCGGACTTTATGTATGGCCCAATTTCCTTTATTATTCCAGGGGCCTGTGTTCCCCTTTTTAGAACCAGAAGGGTCTCCATGAGACCAAGTTCTTCAAGTCTTTTAACGTCCCTTGAGTGTCCGGTTTTTATAAGTGCCGCTTCAACCTTTTCACTGACTGTCCCCACAATGAAAAGCTTGTCATACCCATCGCTAAGCCAAGACCTAATTCTTCTCAGCTGCTTTTCTGTAAAGTGTGCCTCAACTTCCCTCGCCCCAAATTCAACTCTCTCTATTTTAACCTCAACGGGCAAATAATCTACCCATCCAAACTCCCTGATCATCTGCCTTACGGGTTTTTCTCCAAATTCCCTCTTTAAATAATAGAGAGGAATCAGGACATCCTTTGGTGCTGGAGAAAAGATCCCTATGTCCACATAAGCCCCGTAACCAACTTTACCCAGGTCAATGAACCTTCCCCTGTAGGTTTGCCCCTCCTGTACGTTGCTGAGCTTGTAGGGAACTTCCCCAAATTCTTCCCTTATCAGGTTGGCGGATACCTCTTCATCCTCTCCTTCAAGCCTGACCTTAACCCACTGTTTCTGGATAATCCCGATCTTCCATTCGACCTCTAAATCCCCGATCAGTGATTTCAGTTTTCTGTTGAGCTTTTCAAAGCCACTCCTGTCCCCGTAAATCTTCTCCAAAATCACCAATTCTTCCATTCTTACCATCCCCGAAGTTCATACAACCCAAAATAGCTCACTTTCTAATTTTAAGTTCCTTTTCAAGCTGTGCAATTCGCTTTTTAAGCTCCTCAACAATCTTGGTGTTATCATATTGCTGGAGTATTTTACCGCATATTGGACACTGGAATTCATATTCCAACGCTTCATCAAAAGTCAGTTTTGGATGCCCTGGAGTGCCACAGTGATAATAGATCTCACTTGTTTCCTCCTCGAGCATCTGCCTGAGTTTTTTGAGTTCCTGCATCTTCCTGGCCCTTATTATCTCCGGCAGCCTTTTGGTTTCCAAACGCCAGTAATAGTAATACCAGCCGGTCTCCTTGTCCCTCGTCCTTCTGAACTCTGCAAGCTGATGATCATAGAGTGCATAGAGAATTTTACGAACTGTATTCACCCTTATACCTGTCATTTCGGCGAGCTCCTCATCCGTAGCTTCACCTTTTTTCTCAAGAGCCCTGATAACCTCAACGGCCTCCTCTCCCCCAATGTCCCGTGCAAGTTCTATGAGCTCCTTGTTCTTTCGTCTTGGCATGAAAAAGACCTCCCCACATAATTTTAGCAAAACTTCTGTTTTAAAGGAGCACCTAATTGTACACTATGTTTCCTATGCTATATATATGTTTTTGTTAAAATCAGCTTAATGGTGCACATTAATGGACATTTAAAATTGAGAATGAGAGGTTAATCGGTGAAGTACTCATTCACGAGCTCTTTTGCTGAGGGCTTGTAAAGCTCTAAAATTTCAATATCCTCAATGACGTTTCCCTCTCTAAGTTTGAGCTTTACCTTACCCCCATAAACCTGCAAATCCAGCAGGCCATAAATTGCGTCCTCCGCCTCCAATGGGCTTTTAAATTTCATGATATACTCGCCGCTCTCATCAATAAGCTTGACCCAGTATTCGTTTTTTCTCTTGAATGGTCTCGTTATTTTTGGTTTAAATTTCTCCACTATGATTTCCAATGAGGTCACCTCCGGGATGCTGAAAGTTTAAAAGTCTCTGATCATTCTAAATCTTTCAGTCCCTTAATTTTTAAGTGTTTCTTTTGGGATATCAAAAGGGCAACTTAAGGTTTAGTTCTTCCGCTTTTTTCTTTATCTCCTCAAGGGGGACCACGGCACTCCTTGCACCAACCTTCTGGACTGTTAGATATGCAAGTAACATTCCTAGCTTTGCAGCATCCCTTAAGCTCCAGCCCATCAGAACACCATAGATAAGCCCGGCATCAAAGGAATCCCCGGCACCCGTGGAATCTGTAACCTCGGCACTCAACCCTTTAACCTCAAAAACGTCCCCGCTCTCATCCCTGACCAGGGCACCCCCGCCGTTTAGTGTTACAATCACGTTTTTTGCCTTAATATCAACAACCCTGCTCAGGCTTTCGAACTTTCTCCTGAACTCGTCCTCGTTCATGAGTAAATACGTTATTTTTCCCTCAATCTCCTCCGGAATTTTCGCTTCTCCTATGTCAAGTGAAACCGTAATTCCGTGCTCATGGGCAAAGTTGACAGCATCGATTATCAGCCTTTCTGGATTTGATGAAAGGTGAACATGCCTTGTTTTGGCCAGATATTCAAAATCAAGCTCCCTGTGTGCATTGGCACCCAAATACTTTACAATCCTTTTGTCTTCGCCCTTTATTATTGCCACCGCAACACCTGATGGAATATCAACGATTCTTATGCCCTCCACATCAACACCAATCCGTTTAAAGAAGTTTATATGAGCCTTTCCGATTTCGTCTTTCCCCACAGCCCCTATGAATCCCACTTTAAGACCCATATTGGCTAACCACGTTGCCGTATTCCCTGCTGCTCCTCCAAGCCCGAAATAGGCATCCTTTGCCGGTATCTTTTCGTGGAATTCTGGAAAGCGGTCGACGAGCATTATTATGTCGTAGTTGAGGTTCCCTATTGCAATCACGTCAAACATTGCCATTCCCTCCTGAGAAAGAGAAAAGCTCAGAAGAACGGGTTTCTGAACTTCCTTCCGGGGTAGAATGCAATACCTTCAAGCTCCTCCTCGATCCTGATGAGCTGGTTGTACTTTGCGTTTCTGTCGCTCCTTGCAGGGGCACCCGTCTTGATCTGTCCTGCGTTTATCGCCACCGCTAAGTCAGCTATTGTGGCATCTTCGGTTTCCCCGGAGCGGTGAGAGACGACAACCCCGTAGCCCGCTCTGAAGGCTAAATAAGCCGCATCGATTGCTTCACTTAGGGTTCCAATTTGGTTGACTTTTAAGAGCAGAGCATTCGCCGCACCCATTTCAATTCCCTTCCTTAGCCTCTTCACGTTTGTAACAAAGATGTCGTCACCAACGATCTGTACCCTCTTCCCAAGCTCCCTTGTTACCATTGCAAAGCCCTCAAAGTCTTCCTCGTGCATTGGATCCTCAATTGAGACTATTGGATAGGTATTGACCAGTTCCTTGTAAAGGTCTATGAGTTCTTCCCTTGTGTATTCCTCTCCCCCAACGATATACCTGCCCTTCTCAGCGTTGTAGAACTCACTTGATGCGGCATCCAATGCAAATGCAATCTCATCCCCAACTTTGTACCCCGTCTCTTCAACTGCCTTAACGAGAGCTTCCAGTGGCTCCGTGACTTCTTTCATTGGAGGAGCAAACCCGCCTTCATCTCCAACATTAACCGCTAACTTCCCGTACTTTTTCGTGAGAATCCTTTTGAGTGTGTGGTATGTTTCACTGACCATCTGAATGCCTTCTTTAAAGCTCCCAGCACCAACAGGCATTATCATGAACTCCTGGAAGTCAAGGTCGTTTCCTGCATGAACCCCACCGTTGATGACGTTGCTCATTGGAACTGGCAGCACGTAAGCGTTGGTTCCACCGATGTACCGGTAAAGTGACACACCCAGAGTGTTTGCAGCTGCCTTGGCAACCGCCAGTGAAACACCCAGAATAGCGTTTGCTCCGAGGTTTGACTTGTTCTCGGTTCCGTCAAGCTCGATCATCAGCATATCAATGTCCCTCTGTAACCTTACATCCATCCCGATGAGTTCGGGAGCGATTATCTTGTTGATGTTCTCAACCGCTCTTCTAACCCCCTTTCCGTGGAACCTTTTTCCACCATCTCTAAGCTCCAAAGCCTCATGGGTTCCTGTTGATGCTCCGCTTGGCACAGCGGCCCTTCCCATGGCCACAGGAGTATAGACATCTACCTCCACGGTAGGGTTTCCCCTTGAATCCAGGATTTCCCTTGCTGTAATTGCGGTAATTTCAAACGGGTTCTGCATCTTGATCACCTCGAGTGATGTTGGCTTTTAAGACTTAAATCTTTTGCACTTCAAACTGGTTTGAAGCTATAAGCAAAGATAAATACTAGAAGTGTTAACTAAAATCGGTGGGGGCTATGAGAAGGTATACTATTTTTTAATCTTAGCATTAATTCCTTTCGCTCAGGCATGCTTTAGCCCAAACTGATAATTTGGCTGTTGAGGTTTACTTCAACAAGCATATCCCGGTAAAAAGCTGGAACTCA
>DQUR01000168.1 GCA_015662175.1 Thermococcus paralvinellae
ATCCGGAACCCTTGGGGGCTCAGCTGTATATGTTCTTAGAATCGTAAACCTCCAGAAGGAAATCCTTACCCCACCTTTAATTTCCGGTTCGGTGAGGAATACTACATTAACGCCTTCACTTCCGGTAGTTTCATTGATGTAATGCACATCAATCCCCAAGCGGTGTAAAACGTTTCGAGAGGCCGAAACGTACCAGACTTCATCGCCAATATAGTCGTATAAACCCTTGCTTGCAGCTTGTTTGTAGGTGTAGCAAAAGGTTCCGATGATAATGAGAGCGAGCAGTGCAAAGTAAAGCTTTTCTCTTCTTCCCATTTCTTCTCCCATCATCTCTTCCCTTCTCTGCTTTAAATCTTTTCGCAAAGATTTAAAAGAATCTGCCCCAAGGAAATAGCGGTGAGGGAATGGAGGAGTACATTGAACTTGCGGTTGAGATGATAAAGAGGGGGTTTGATGAGGGGAAGATTCGGGCGAGGCTTCCAAGGGAGAATGCTGACGAGATAATTGAGATAGCGAGAGCTAGGATTAGGGCTAAAGATAAATTCTCAAGAAGGGATTTATGGGTGGACTTGGAGGGGTTGAGATATGCGACCCATGAGGTGGTTGCCGAGTATAGGGCTAGAAGGGTTAAACCGGAAAGCATAGCCGATGTGAGCTGTGGGATTGGGATACAGCTTATATTTTTCGCCAAATATGCAAGGGAAGCCTATGCAATTGATATTGATGAGAGGAAGCTGTCTTATGCAATGAAAAATGCGGAGAAGTATGGTGTTAAGGAAAAGATAAAATTCATCCACGGGGATTCCCTGAGTGAGGAGGTTATAAATCAGGTAAATGCTGAGGTTATATTCTCTGATCCAGCCCGTCCACCGGAAATGCCCGAAAGGAGACTGGAAGATTTACTTCCAAGCCCTCTCAAGATTTATGAAGCCTACAAACATAAAACGGATGCA
This sequence comes from Thermococcus paralvinellae, assembly GCA_015662175.1. GTDB lineage: Archaea > Methanobacteriota_B > Thermococci > Thermococcales > Thermococcaceae > Thermococcus_B > Thermococcus_B paralvinellae_A. Next base: position 954 of record DQUR01000168.1, read on the forward strand.
TTCATATTTGACCTGCCCCCTCAAATCAGACGGAAAAAGGTTCCCTGGAAAGGCGAATTTGAGTACATTGACCTGTATGGGCAGCTGAACAGGTTAACCTTTTACTTTGAGCCCCTGGCAAAAGCTGAACGCTCGGCAGTTCTTTTGCCGAGGGGTGTTAGGCTCGAAAGCAACCCCAACCTTGAAAACATCATTGAATGGAGCGAGCCTAAAAAATACCTCTACGAGATTCCCCAGAGCATTGATTATGCCGATTTAATAAATGAGCTATTCCATGCAGTTAAGGGTGAACTTTACATGTTATTAAGGGAGAAGCGCCGCGTACTGGCAACTAGCGACGAGGAAATCAATAGCGAATACTTCAAAAGGGCTTATGTCATTGCTGGAATCGTTAAGTTTCATCCCCTCAGAATCAATGAATTCTTGAGGAGGGAGAGGTTTGGGAGGGCAACACTTAGAATTTCAATTCCAGATAGCGAATACTGGCGCTTTAGGAGGAGAGTTGAGAGTAATTTGAAGGGTGAGAGGAGGGCATATGTGTTCCAGTATAGGGATAAAGCCATAATCGCTGAGGCTATTGAGTGACCATTTCCATTATTCATCATTTACCTCAATTTTTGCATTCCTTATCTTCTTCGAGCCAATTCTGAGGGCCTTAAAGTAATTTATGTGTCGCTCGGGAAGAAAACTGTCAAGCCTGGTTGGTCGAAGGCGCTTCTTTTTAATACTCCTTGCACATTCCGCTCTGCTAACTTTCACCGTGGGAGTAATGAACTCATCAAGTTTTTTGTCCATGCCCTCACCCGAAAAAATTGGAGATTTCGCTTATATAGGTTTTTTGATTTATGGTGAGTACCAAAACCCTGCATGGATTGGTGGATGGGAAATGCGGGAGAAGTGTAATAAATCTATAAGACAGAGAAACCCTTTTAATTACCAACACCGTTTAACAGAAGATAGTAACCACAAAAATGAGGGATTGCTATGTGCGGAATCATCGGATACATCGGTGAAAGAAAAGCCTGTCACATCATCGTTGATGGCCTCAAAAGACTGGAATACAGGGGTTACGATTCTGTGGGAGTAGTGACCGAAGCAGGAGGAAAATTGTACATCAAAAAAGGTGCCGGAAAAATCGATGAATTAAAAGAGAAACTCAACCTCCTTGAGATGCCCGGAAAAAGGGGTATGGGACACACAAGGTGGGCAACGCATGGAATTCCGAATGATGCCAATGCCCACCCACACACCGACTGTGCCGGGGAGATAGCGATTGTCCATAATGGTATAATTGAAAACTACCTTGAGCTCAAAGAGGAGCTTCTCCAAAAGGGACATAAGTTCAAAAGCGACACCGACACCGAGGTAATCGTCCACTTAATAGAAGATGCTCTAAAGGACTTCAAGAACTTTGAAGATGCCCTTAGATACGCCCTTCTCAGACTTAAGGGATCTTTTGCACTCGGGATAATCTATACGAAAGATAAGGAGCGTCTCTATTTTGTGAGAAATGAAAGTCCCCTTGTCCTTGGTGTTGGGGAAGGCGAGATGTTTGCCGCTTCAGATATACCAGCATTTCTTCCCTACACCAATAAAGCTGTGTTCCTTGATGACGGCGAATATGCAATCGTAACCAAAAATTCATTTGTTGTTAAGGATTTAAAAACCGGAGAGATTAAAGATAAAAAAGTCCACGAAATTGACTGGACACTGGAAATGGCGGAAAAGCAGGGATTTCCCCATTTCATGCTTAAAGAGATTCACGAACAGCCAAAGGCAATAAAAGAAGCAATATACGGGAATGTAGGAAAAATTGGTAAAATCGCCAGGGAAATCGCAGATTATGAAAAAATATACATTGTCGCCATGGGGACTTCGTATCACGCTGGAATCGTGGGCAAGTATCTTTTCCAGAGGCTTGTAAAGAAAGTTCCAGTGGTCGAAGATGCAAGCGAATTCAGGTATGAGTTTGAAGACTTAATTGATGAGAAAACCCTCGTCATAGCAATTACGCAGAGTGGAGAGACCGCCGATACGTTGGCGGCAATAAAGCTGGCCAAAAAGAAGGGGGCAAAAGTTCTGAGCATAGTGAACGTTGTGGGTAGCATGGCAACTAGAATTAGCGACCTTGTTATTTACACCCACGCAGGGCCGGAAATCGGCGTCGCCGCAACGAAGACATACGCCACCCAGCTGACGGTGTTGACAATGCTTGCAACTGCTCTGGCTAAGCATCTCAAAACGGCTGAGGAAGAATACCTCAGGGAACTTGAAGCCCAGCTGCATGAGATGCCAAGATACGTTGAGGTAGCTTTGGGCTATGAAGATAAGATAAAAGCACTTGCTGAGAAACTTAAGGAGAAGAGGGACTTCTTCTACATAGGGAGGGGCATAAGTCTTGCCACCGCACTGGAAGGGGCCCTCAAGCTCAAGGAAATAAGCTACATACACGCGGAGGGGCTTTCGGCCGGGGAACTTAAACATGGCCCACTGGCTTTGATTGAAGATGGTGTTCCAGTTGTTGCCATTGCCCCAAGCGGAAAAACATTTGAGAAGATGGTATCAAACATTCAAGAAGCCAAAGCCAGGGGGGCCTTCATCATAAGCCTCGGGGATAGCGAAGAACTGAAAAAGGTCAGCGACGTCTGGATAAAGATGCCTGAAATCGATGAGGTTTTAAGTCCCATGATTTATATAGTTCCGTTACAATTGCTCGCATATTACCTGGCTGTCCTGAGGGGTAATGATCCGGACAAGCCGAGGAACCTTGCAAAATCCGTTACGGTTGAATGAGGTGATTGGAATGGTAAAAACTAAGACTAAGACCAAGGCCAAAAAGAAAGTTGAGGGAAAAGGGGAATCCTACCCTTTTGATAAAATCCGGAGATATGCATTCCCCCTTCTGGTATTACTACTGGCATTCATAGGTTTTAAGATTAGATACCAAACAGCAAGCTACAAATATTTCATAGATCCTGATACATTCTATCACTTTGAGATTTACAGGCTCACGATAAAGGAGTGGCTACCAAAGTACTACATGATGGCTGATGCTCCATTTGGGGCTAAAATTGCCGCGCCCCTTGGACTCTACATTCTTCCTGCCATGCTCTATAAGATCCTTTCGGTGTTTGGGTACAGTGAAATAGCTGTATTTAAGCTCTGGCCCCCGCTGGTGGGGTTTTTCAGCATTGTTGCGATCTATCTGCTTGGGAAAAAGTTCCACTCTGACTGGGCCGGGTTATGGGCCTCTGCGATCATGATGTTCTCAACGGCCCATTTCGTCAGAACCTTCTCAGGAAACAACAGGGGCGATGGGCCATTTTTGATGCTGTTTATGTATGCAACGCTCTCGCTATTTGCCTACCTTAATGGAAAAGACCGGAAGAAATACATATGGGGATTGCTTTTTGTGATCCTTTCCGTGGCCTTTCTGAGCGTCTGGAACGGTTCACCGTTTGGCCTGATGGTTTTCCTTGGCTTTGCCAGTGTTTATGCAATCCTGCTGTTCATTTTTGGAAACATTAACAAGCTCAAAGACTTCGTCAGGGACTTTTACCCGGCCTACCTCGGGGTGCTGGTTCTTGGTTATCTCCTAACATACCCGGGCATCATCAGAGTTGGAGCGTTTATAAAGTTTGCATTTGAGGTTTTCGCCGGTTTAATATTGCTGACTCTGATAATGCTCTATGGCAAAAAGCTCGGGCTGAACTATTCAGACAAAAAGCACAGG
>DQUR01000274.1 GCA_015662175.1 Thermococcus paralvinellae
AGGAATAGCCCGGGTTACTGCGGAATAATATGGAACAAAGGTGGAAGGTTAACCACAATAACTGGGACATTTGACAAAGCTTACCTCCACTGGTATCTCGATCCTCATCCAACAAACTGTGTCGCCGAACCCGTCTGCCCTGAGCGGGAGCATTACGGCTTTTACAATTTGGCAGTCTTTTTTGCTGGATGTAACTTAGACTGCCTTTTCTGCCAGAACATCCACCACAAATACATGATAAAAGAACTGGAAGAAGAGGTTGTCTTAAGCACAGAAGGACTTGCAGATATAGCCATGCGAAGACGGATTACTTGTGTCTGCTATTTTGGGGGAGATCCAACACCACACAGCATTTATGCTCTAAAAGCCTCAAGAAAGATTCTAGAGAGATCCAAAAGTAAGGAAACGAAAAGAATCTGCTGGGAGACCAACGGCCTACAGAATCCAAGGATAATGAAGGAGATGGCAGAACTCGCTCTCAAGAGTGGGGGAATTATCAAGATCGACTGGAAGGCATACACACCAAGCGTTTATCAGGCTCTGACGGGCATAAATGGAGAAGAAGCCATTAAAAGAACTAAAGAAAACGTTAAGCTTGTGTTGAAGATGGAGAAAAATGGAAAGCCACCTCTTCTGATTGTCAGCACCCTTGTGGTTCCCCACTACGTTGATGAGCACGAGGTATTCAATATTGCAAACTACATAGCCAAGCTAAACCCAGAAACACCATATGTCTTGTTGGCTTTTGCCCCCCAGCACTTAATGAGTGATGTCCCAACAACAAGCAGGAGACAGATGGAAAAAGTTTATAAGGCAGCTCAAGATGCTGGGTTGAAAAACATTTACATCGGAAATCCATGGCTACTGAGGTAGTTATTCATTCTCCAAGCTTTGAGTCTTTGGTATCTCATTTCCCTGAGCCAAAATTATTAGCTCCCTTCCCTCAACGAGCATTTGTGCAACTTTCTTCCTTGCTGAGCTTAAAGCTCTCCAGACCGTTCCCCTTGAAATACCCATTCTCTTTCCTGCCTCTTCTTGAGTTAGCCCCTCATAATCCACTAATCTCAACGCTTCAAACTCCTCATATGTCATGAAAATCGGGGGCTGAGGAGGTCCAATGGGAGGACGTGCTGGATAAAAGTGCCTAATCTCCGGGATGAGACCGATGAAACGCATCTTTCTTCTCCGTCCCCTTCCTTTACCTCTTCCCATTCCCCAAGGCATCTTAACACCAAACAGGAAATCTCATTAAGGATTTATAGGGATTTCTCTTTAAGTTCGTTTGAAGTTACCAAATACTTTTTAGTATAATCAGCATAAATTAAGTTTAGGTGTAAGAGAAATGAAAGGGGTATTGGTGGTTATTACCATGCTGATTATTGCAGGACTAATGACTGCTTGGACCTACAATGAGGCGGAGAAAAAGGTGGTCGTACTTAAAGCCACATTCAGGATGGGAGGCGTAACTTATGAGGGATATGAAATGCAAGGAGACACTTTGGTTTTCAAATTCAAGCGAACTGGAGACTTCTTTACTCAAGCAATAGTGGAAAAAGAGGTTAAAGCAGAGGTTGATGAGTTTCCGGCTAAAGTCGTTATGGAAGTTGACACCAACGGAAATGTTAAGAGGTATAACGCAGAATTGGTTTCTGATGACGGCAATGAAAAAATTTACAAAGCCTCAGAACTTTGAGTTCATGTGTCCTTTTTGTGGATACAGGGCAAAGAATCTCGAAGAGCTCAAACAGCATATCCTGGAGAGGCATACCCTCAATAGGGATGACATTAGAGGTTCAAGATTCACTAAGATTTAATGCAAGGTGCTCGGAAAAGGCTAATGACATCCCAAAAAAGAATCTTCCGTGGTGAGTTAAATGGGGTTTAAGGTGGTGGAGAGAAAGATAGGATGGCACAAAGA
>DQUR01000023.1 GCA_015662175.1 Thermococcus paralvinellae
CTTACCCGGCATAGGCGCACAAACAACACCCTCACCCACCGAAGCCGACGCTGATGAAGGAACAGACGAAACCTGAGAAACCAAAGAAACAGAAGGAGTTGGAGCCGATACTGTCTGCACTTGGGCTGGCATCTGCATTTCCAGTCCTAGATCTTTAGCTTCAACTTCATAACTTTCTCCATCAAATGACACTCTGAACCTACCCATTCCAAGCTCTTCAACTTCAACCTCATAGGTGACACCATCAACAGTAACCTTAACCTTAACCATCTTCACCACTTCCCTAACTCATAATTGAAATATTCCACCTTTTCCATTTGGGTCTGAACACCATATAAACGCCAGGCATCGGAAGGCTTTTTCCTAAATGGAACAGGCCTCAGTTGAGCATTTTTCTCGGCAATATAGGCCAAGATTGCGGCTGTAATAACAGCGAGCTTTTTAGGTTCAATCTTGGGTTTCTCCTCAGCTTGGGCTTCTTCCTTAACTTCAATCACAGGTACTTCCCTTGGTGCCTCCTTTTCAATCAAACGCTTTTCCAGATAACCGATCGCGTACATTGCCAGAGCTAAAATTGCTAAGACAGAGAAAACTACCGTAACACCCAGGATTGTAATGTAAAATCCTTCGAGGAATGCCTGCATTGTGATCATGTTGAACACCTCACAGTGGAATGTTCCCATGCTTCTTCGGTGGCAACTTAACACGCTTGCTCTCTAAGGCCTCAAGGGCCATGATAATCTTCCCCCTCGTCTCTGCTGGATCGATAACGTCATCAATGTAACCCCTTGAGGCTGCAACGTATGGGTTGGCAAACTTTTCCCTGTACTCCTTGATTTTCTGTTGCCTGAACTCTTCTGGATTTTCTGCCTTGGCGATCTCCTTTCTAAAGATTATGTTTGCAGCACCTTCCGGACCCATAACAGCTATCTCTGCTGTTGGCCAGGCGAAGACGAAATCCGCTCCAAGGTGCTTTGAACCCATGGCCAGATAAGCCCCACCATAGGCCTTTCTCAGAATAACGGTAACCATCGGAACCGTCGCTTCTGCATAGGCGTAGAGGACTTTCGCACCATGCCTGATGATACCACCGTATTCCTGCTGAACTCCCGGCAGGTAGCCTGGAACATCAACTAAAGTTACAATTGGAATGTTAAATGCATCACATGTCCTGACAAATCTTGCTATCTTGTCCGAACTGTCAATGTCAAGAACGCCGGCAAGGTGAATTGGGTTGTTTGCCACAATTCCAACCGTTTGCCCATTCATTCTCCCAAAGCCCACCACCGCATTTGGCGCGTAATAGGGCAGGATTTCGAGAAAGTCTGGATTTCCATTTGCATCTCTATCAACGATTTCGTAAATGACCTGCCTGACGTCATAGCCTTTGTTAGGGTCATCCGGAACAATCTCATAAAGTCTGTCACTTTTTCTAAATGGTGGGTCATTTGTCTTTATCCTTGGAGGCTTTTCCATGTTGTTTGATGGCAAGTAGCTCAACAGCATTCTTATAAGCATAAGGACTTCCTCATCACTCCTGCCAATTAAGTGTGCCTGTCCGCTCTTCTGGGCATGGACCATTGCGCCACCCAGCTGGGTTGGGGATACCTCCACCCCGGTTACAGCCTTAACCACCTGAGGACCGGTGATGAACATGAAGGTGGCTGGATTATCAACCATGAGAATGAAGTCGCCAATGGCTGGACTGTAAACTGCACCCCCAGCACAGGGCCCCATAATGGCCGTAATCTGCGGCACAACACCGCTGAGAATTGTGTTCATCTTAAAAATCTCACCATAGCCTTTGAGTGAATCAACCCCCTCCTGAATCCTTGCTCCACCGGAGTCATTGAGCCCAATGATTGGAGCGCCAGCCTCAAGTGCAAGCTCCATAACGCGCTTAATCTTCATCGCATGCATTTCTCCCAGTGAACCGCCCATCACTGTGAAGTCCTGTGCATAAACAAAAACCAACCTTCCGTCAATTGTTCCGTAACCAGTGATAACACCGTCCGCCGGTAACTCCATCTTATCGAGGCCAAATTCAGTGTTTCTATGCTTGACGAACATTCCAATCTCAACAAAGCTTCCGGGATCAAGGAGTTTTTCAATTCTTTCCCTTGCGGTAAGCTTGCCTTTTTCATGTTGCTTTTGAATCTTAGCCTCCCCTCCCATTTCCAGAATTTTCTTCTTCTTTTCATACAGTTCGTTCACCTTTTCTTCCATGCTCATAGATACCCCCCATTAGCATTAGTCTAAAGTTTGTAGTTTGTAAAGTTTAAAAGGGTTTTTATACCCGCAAAATAGAAACCCGATGAGCAAAAGCCGTCCAAATTTGGACAATCAAAATTCAAGGTTATATGGTCAATTTTGTAAACTCAATGAACAGAGTTGGAGAAAAAGTGTGGCAGAGAAAATTATGAAAGAAAAGAATTTTATGAAATACATCACAGGTGAGCAATTGGTGTCTCTGCACCACATGCCTCACACTTGAGGTAGTGAAATCTTCCCTTCTTGGTGATCCTTGTGTCCGGTGAACCACAAACAGGACAGATGACGTATTCCTTAAGATACTTCTTCATCTTGTTCGCTATTAGATATGGAGTGAACCTACCCTGAAGAACAACCCTTCTTCCTTCAAGGGTTCCAGCGGTGGCGACTTCTCTCAAAATGAACTTAAGCAGGTGATTTGGATCCCTGTTCATGGCCTCAGCTATGTCCTTAAAGTTCTCTATGATTGTCTTGTTACCCTCAATCGTAACTATGGCAACTGGCACCTCAAATCTTGATGCATGGTGCTTAACATTCTCCGGTAACTCCCCATAAGCCTTCTCCAGAAGTTTCTCATAATCGTAGTAATCATATTCCCTTTCCATGTTAACACCTCCGTGGGAAGCTATTCATTTCCCTTTATAACCTTTTCACAGCACTTTATAGCACCTTATAGTAACCGTTCCTTGGTTCGTAAATCCTTGAGGTGGCCTTAAGGTCTTCAATTAGCTTTCTGACTTCTTTCTTATCTATTCCCGCCCTCATTGCCTCCTTAATTATGTCATCTATTGGAGCACCGTATTCCGATTGGTCCTGAAGGGCCTCAATAATCTCCAACACCTTTTCGACCTTATTTATCCTTCTCGCTGACTTTCCAACCTCAAGGATCGAAACGTCCATGATGCCCTCTTCATCAACGGCAATCTGCCTTAAAGTATACTCCACAAGCCTTATTGCTTCC
>DQUR01000060.1 GCA_015662175.1 Thermococcus paralvinellae
GCTTTTAATTATTTTACTAGGATTTGCGTCATGATATGGCATTATTATCTCCCCCCATAAGCCATAAAATAAACACAATTCCAGCTGTTGCCCCAACTATTAACAATCCAACCAATAAGGCAAAAAGTTTCCTCATATATCCACCTCCATGAATTGGCCATTATGGCTTATAAATTTTTCCTTTTATCTAAAGTAATTAGCTCTTTCTTTTTTTTTCGTAAGAAATTCATTCAGACTATAGTTTTATTTGCCCCTTTATTCAAAACAAGTCAAAGTAAAAGACTAGACATAAATGTACAGTAAAAGAAAAGGAAAACAAAAACACTACTCCTTCTTCCCCACAGCCTCAAGAATCTTCTCTCTAATCTCTTGAGCTTTCTTGAATGCAACGTCAATTGCATACATAACCTCCTCAAGCTTGAAGCTTCCACCTTCGCTCTTCTGCACAGCCGAGATATAACCGGTGTCATCTGTTGTTATTGTTAATTTTCCGTTCATCACCTGCTCCTCTTCAAGATTTGGGTCAACAACCATTGTCCCCCCTATCTTGGCAAAGCTCACCGGAATTGGAACCTTAGTTACGGGCAATGGTTCATACTCATCAAGCATTATAACCTCGCCGGTTTCTTCGTTGTATTCAATTTTTGGCACCTTTGTTGAAAGCAGGGCTGCAATTGCCCCAATTCCCGCGGCATCTATGAGGTTTCCATCGTGATCAAGAACGTGAACATCAATAAAGACTACTCTGACAAGCTTTCCCGGAACAATGACGAGCTTTTCGAGATCAATTGCCTGACTTTCCCTTATTCCCCTGTCAACGACTCTGGCCAGTTCAATTGCCCTCTCATCTGGAGGACCTGGCTCAAAGGTGGGTGAAGCAAGGGGAACGAGCTCAACGTTCGTTGTCATAACGCCCTTATCTGGCAAGTCTGGAAATGGCTCGCCCAGATCAATCTTAACTCCTACAAGAACTTGAGTGTTACCAAGCTTAACCCATGCTGAGCCCTCGGCCTTTTCAATGACATTAACTTTTATTTCAAGGGGTCTTAACTCCTCCAAGCCTCTTCCATCAATCCTCTTCTTTTCCTTGAGGAGCTCAATTATGTGATCTTTCATGATTGAAGCCATAATCTCCATTTTACTCACCTACCTCCTGGGCGATTTTGAGATATTTTTCCTTCAATGCCTCCCTCTGTTTCTGGTAAACCGCTTTTGCCCCTTTTATCGCTAATCTCAAAGCCTCTATAAATTCGTCTTTTGTTAGATACCCATCCATCTGCAGAAGGGTTATGTCGTTCTTTATTGGCATTATTGCAACAGGGACATCAGCCTCTCCGTAGTTATCCTCCTCCTTGTTCAAATCAAGGACAATCTGTCCCTCAATCTTTCCAGCGGCACACGCTGAAACCAGATCTTTCATAGGGATGCCGGCATCTGCTAAAGCAAGTGATGCGGCAGTAATTCCGGCAACTCTCGTTCCAGCATCTGCCTGAAGAACCTCAATGAATATATCAATTGCAGTCCTTGGGAATAGTTCAAGTATTATAGCAGGCTCCAATGCTCCCCTGATGACTTTGCTTATCTCGACACTCCTTCTGTCTGGCCCAGGTTTTTTCCTCTCTTCAACGCTGAAGGGGGCCATGTTGTACCTGACCCTTAATATTGCTCTGTCTGGCCTCTGTAAGTGCTTTGGATGAATCTCCCTTGGCCCATAAACCGCAGCAAGAATTTTATTCTTACCCCATTCCACATATGCAGACCCATCAGCATTTTTTAGGACACCAACCTCCATTTTAATCGGCCTGAGCTCGTACTTCTTCCTGCCATCAATTCTCCTCCCATTCTCATCAATAAGCCTTATACCCTCAGGCTTTCCCATCATTTTCTCCACCCTCTTCTATTTGAGGTATCTCCTCAATAATTCCCTGCTCTTTAAGTTCTTTCAATCTCGTCAAAAGCAGCTCTTTCACCCTGTCAGTCAGTCCCTGTGTATGGCTTTCCCTATCAACCTTTAGTATTGCCTCAATTGCCACCCTCTCAAGTTCCTCCTTTCTTCCGCTGACCCATACCCATCCATTTTGACCGACGATAATCCTTGTCTGGGTCATTTTTTTGATTAGGTTTATCATAGAACCGCCCTTACCTATCAAACGGGGCACTTTGGATGGCGTTATCTTTACAATCTGTCCTCCCCTTAATGGGCCACCGTTGAAGGGCATCCCCTTAGTTGTCAGATCAATTTGATTTACCTCGTTGAAGGCCTTTACCTTCGCATAGATTATATCTCCAATATCGAATATCTTCCTTAAATCTGTCTTAAGGAGATCAATTTTTTCTTCAACGGCGTCTTGTATTCTCAATGTTGCCTGATATGGTGCTCCTATGTCAACAGTCCAACTTGAGAATTTTACATCAACGATCTTTCCAATGATGTTGTCCCCAACCTCAGGAATATAGGGCCCTTCAAGGGGAATGACCCTTATAAAATCATTTTTCATGTCCACGAGACCTACAACCGTTGAGTATATTCTGTTCCCCTCTTTGAAAGTTCCCCTACCATTTTTAAAAGGTCCCTGTGCCAGTAGTGTTCCTGGAACCACCAATTCCTTATTTTGGACGAAAACCCTTCTCATAGTCCCCTCCTCTCTATAAGTTTGGTTACAACGTTGCCCTTTGTAAGGGCGTTAAGTTTCTCATAAAATTCCTCCTCAATGCCTCCCGGAATTTCAATAAGGAACATCCATGAGCCATCGCTTGCCCATTCTTCCCTCTTAATTGTTCCAAATTTTCTAACCTCCCCATATGCTCTTCCCACATAATCTGAGGGTATCTTTACAGCTATCACTTTAACCTCAATCTTGAGTGGTAAGAATCTGCGGATGGCCTTTATAACATTAGGGACTTGAGCTTCGGCATCTTTGAATATGTCAACCTTAACTCCGGCCTCTTCCATGGCTTTAAGAATTCTATCAACGGGATGAGGATAACCTGTTCTTGGATCAACTGCGTGCCTGTGGATTATCGTAGCTATCTGCCTCTTCTTTTCTTCTAACATTTCTCTCCTCTGTTGTGCCGTAAGCTGAACTTCCCCCTTCTTGAGAATTATCTTTGCAACTTCATATGGATCACTTGTTCCAAAGATTTTTTCCATCTCATGCTCGCTTGCCTTGTCCCCCTTGTGTGCGTCTTTAAAAACATAGGGGGTAGCAAGAATTTCTTCTATTGGGACATCTTTGCCCTCCTTAAAGTCCCGGGCAAGGTAAGGATCAACCAAAATCTCAAACGTTTCTCCATGTGTCTTTAACCTTGCAATCACTGCTTTGTCAACGTCTATTGGCATTGCTCGCCACCTCAGTAGTTGCTGTCTAATTCGGTGTAATCCTCCTCCCTTTCGGCAACTTCCTCTTCTTTAACCTCTTTTAGAGCCTCCTCAAGACATTTTGCGACTTTCTCTCTGCTTATCTTTTTAAACTTCTTTTCCTCAACTGTAATCACCGCAACCTCTATGTTCTCTGGTGAGGGCTCTTCCATTGTTTTTGCCAAAGCCAACACTGCCAATTTTATTGCATCCGCAAGGGTCATGTCCTCTCTGTACTTCTCTTCAAAGATCGCCATGGCTGTATTTCTGCCGCTTCCAATTGCCACTGCCTTCCACTCAAAGTATGCTCCACTTGGATCTGTTTCAAAAAGTTCCGGCTTTTCATTAACACCAGCCATTAAAAGAGCGGCGCCGAAGGGTCTGACACCACCATACTGGGTATGCATTTGCTTGAGATCACAAATCTTCTTTACCAGAACGGTAAGCGGAACTGGTTCACCATACGTTAAGCGGTAAATTTGAGCTTCTAGACGAGCTCTATCAACCAAAACCCTTGCATCTGCTATTATACCGCTTGAGGCTGCTGCTATGTGGTCGTCAATCTGGAAAATCTTCTCATAACTTTCAGGTTCTATCAGTCTGCTTGTTACTCTTTTCTCCACAGCCAAAACAACTCCTTCCCTGCACTTTACTCCTACAGCTGTTGCACCTCTCTTAACGGCTTCCCTTGCATATTGTACTTGGAAAAGCCTTCCATCAGGGCTAAAAACGGTTATGGCCCTATCATATCCGGCCTGTGGTGGTACAAACGCCATCTTACATCACCTCATGAATTATCGTAACTTTTGATTAAGTTAAACTTCCGCTCTTTGCTTTATATACCCTCCGATTGATAAGTTATTGGAGTTGATAATTAAGCTTTTCTCTTTAAATTTTAAATTTGAGTTGAGGTTACTATCCTAACAGCTTTTACAAATGGCGCATACGTTACATATAATTTGCTGTCCTTTAATTTTAACTCTATTCCTGGGGGTAGCAGCTTTCACCCGGTTTGCATCCTTTGAGCTCCTTACCGTAATTACCGTTTAAATCAAATGCCAGCAAATAGCGTTCTTGAAGATGATACACAACATCGATGTCTCGATAAATCCCTCAATTCCAACGATTCCCTTTTCTTTGATTATTGCGGCATATATCGTGTTATTGTGAATTAGAACATTCACATGAGAATATCAGTTTAGGTATTCAAGATTTTGAGATTTTCAAACCATGCCGTTCCTAATTATGACCACAGAGTTATTTATGACCTCTGCAGAGTATTCAGACTTCCCATTCCTTGTAATTTCACCAGTTTTAACAACCTTATCTGGCATCCTTCCCTCTTGAATTGAATTAGAGTATTTGTGTTCGTAATATTCTACCATCACATGGGTTAATCCAATAGGCAAGATTAACAAAATTAAAAGAAAGAGGAACAAAATTCTTATTGTCTTAGTCATTTATTTGCCTCCCTCCCTTGACTATAGTATTGAATTCCTACCACCCAAACTCCTTCAAAAACTTCATTCTCAAACGTTTTATCGTCCCAGAAACCCCAAGTGTTCTTATTATAACTTTTGAACCGTTAATTTCAGTGAGCATAGCTAAAGCAAAACGAATTTCCTCCACGTACTTTCTGTCACATCTAACAATTCCAGTTTGGGTTTTTTCATCAAACTTGATGAACCAAGGCTTAGCCCTTGCGGCTCCCAATTCCCCAAGAACCCTGAGAGAAGCTTCCCAAATGGCTTTTTTAATCTCGTCTTTTTTAAAGGTTCTCTCCCCAATTATCTGAAAAGCGATGTAGCGATGCTTATCCCTAAGCGTTGGTGGTAATGTTTTTGGTCTTTCCTTCATATTTGAGAGGTTTAGATGGATATATTAAAACTTTTGTTCCTGGCAAAATGTCAAAAATGCACTTATAATTTTCCCACCAAAAAGACAACTTGTCAAAATTACATCCGAAAACTTTTAAAAGTCAGTGTGAGCATAAAAGGCTTTGATGTGTCATGAGGATCAGGAGTGAGTGTTTTTGGTTCGCATGATGATTGTTTTATAAAATGCTCAGTTAGTTGTAAAGTCACAGGACGGGATCGTTTTTGGCTTCTCTTCTATGGTAAGCCAAGGAAATGTTTTTGAAAATCTTTTATTTGCTAACAACTTAAGGTTAGTTTGTTCTGTTTGTTTCTGCACAATTAAAGAGATTAATTTCTCTGACTCTTATTCCCTCATTTTTGGGACTTTTCGAACAGGGGGTGGTTTGAATGGAGAGGGTTAAAGCCGTTTTGAAGCCAGAGGAAATGCCAAAGAAGTGGTACAACATTTTGCCTGATCTGCCAGAGCCATTAGCTCCACCTTTAGACCCAGAAACAGACGAGCCAATAAGCCCAGAGAAGTTGAAGAGAATTTTTGCTGAAGAGCTTGTTAAGCAGGAGATGAGCAAAGAAAGGTTCGTTGAGATACCGGAGGAAATCCTAGAGATGTATGCCAAGGTTGGAAGGCCAACACCGCTGTTTAGGGCAACGCATCTTGAAAAGGCCCTCAAAACACCGGCAAAAATTTACTTCAAATATGAAGGAGCTACGATAACAGGAAGCCACAAGATTAACACCGCCTTAGCTCAGGCCTATTACGCCAGAAATCAGGGTATCGAAAGGCTTGTAACAGAGACGGGTGCAGGTCAGTGGGGAACAGCTTTATCCTTAGCAGGAGCATTGTTTGGACTGAAGATCAGGGTGTACATGGCAAGGGCGAGCTATCAGCAGAAACCGTACAGGAAGATACTGATGCAGACTTATGGAGCTGAAATCTTTCCATCTCCAAGTGATAGAACAAACGTCGGAAGGAAGTTTTTGGCTCAAAACCCTAACCATCCGGGAGGATTGGGAATAGCAATAAGTGAGGCCATAGAGGACGTTTTAAATGATGAAAATGCCCGCTATTCACTGGGCAGTGTTTTAAATCACGTATTGATGCATCAGACAATTATCGGAGAGGAAGCAAGGCTTCAAATGGAGCTATTTGATGAGAAGCCAACAACTATTGTTGGCTGTGTTGGAGGCGGGAGCAACTTTGCAGGTCTAGCGTATCCATTCATCAGGGATGTTTTGAAGGGCAAAGCGGAATATGAGTTCTATGCGATAGAGCCAAGGGCAGCACCATCGATGACGAGGGGAGTTTACACTTACGACTACGGAGATAGCGGTAGGCTAACGCCGAAAATAAAGATGCACACCCTGGGACACACTTACTATGTTCCCCCAATTCACGCCGGCGGCTTGAGGTATCACGGCTTAGCTCCAACACTGAGCATTTTGATAAACCATGGCATAGTCGAGCCCAGGGCATATCACCAGACAGAGGTGTTTGAAGCAGCAATTCTATTTGCAAGAACCGAGGGTATTGTCCCTGCACCGGAGAGTGCCCACGCTGTGAAGGGAGCGATAGATCTGGCTCTGGAGGCAAAGGAGAAGGGAGAGGAAAAAGTAATACTGTTCAACCTCAGTGGACATGGACTGCTGGACTTGAAGGGCTACGAAGACTTTCTGGAGGGCAAACTTCAGGACTATGAGCCCAAGGAGATCCCAATTTTGAAGGGGTATTAGCATCTCACTTTTACAATTTTTTCCGGATAGAAACTGGTTGAAGCCTTTGCTTGAGAAATCTCCATTCCTAAGGCAATTCCCAAACTCATTAAATCCCTTGGGGCTCTAACCTCCCACATACTTTCAGCCGAGGATGTGATAAATCTTGGTACTCTGTATTTCTCAACGAGTTGCCAGTTCTTCATCATGAATTTCAGAATACTGGCCCTTTCATAAGGATCTGCCTTTAATAGAGGAGATAGGGAAAAGCCGATTGCAACGTCATTCTTTGCAGCAATTTTTGCAAGAACATGGTCAAAGCCATTATCTTTCCTCCCAAATTCGGGACTTATAAGGGCATCGACTCCGGTTTCCAGTGCAAAGCGGTTAACTCTCATGTTACCGCCCTGGACATAGATTAAAACCCTGAGGTTCCGTTTTTTGAGTTCCCTGATTAATGAGGGTTTATTGGTAATTACAAGAACGGCTACTTTTCCATACCTTTTCCTGAGCTCCTTAATCTCTTCCTTCAGCTTTCCATAATCCGGACTCTCTTCCAGCTTAAGCTTCTTTGTGAAGACAACGTCATCATACCATTCCTTAGCTAATTCATAAGCCTTTTCATCCCTCACATCCATCTCGATGAACTTCATTCGCTCAGCCACTCCCTGACAGCTTTCATAACGCTCTCTTTCTTCATCGGAAATGCCTTGACCTTTATCCTGACCTGGATAACGTCATCCCCTTCGTCAATCTCCGCCTCGCCGAGGTATGCCTTCTGCTTGTTAAAGCGAACGTAGAGCGTTCCTTCCTCATCGATCTTTTCGTCGAGATGGTCAAGGAGGTAGGCCTTGTCCCTTTCATTCAAGAGTTTCTTAAAGTGGTCAAGGAACCTTCTAACCGCTTTACTTCGCTTTATCTCGACGTTCACAACTTTAATGGGGTTGCCAAAGAAGCCCTGCGTTTCCGCTATATCGAAGAGAACGTCATCGTCGTTAATATCCTCGGGAATAAAGGTGCCTATGGCCTCAAGAACCTTGTCTTCATCCTCAGTCGCGTGGATGAAAGTGGTCAGCCTGACGTGATGTGCCCTCACATGTCCCACCGAAAAGACTTGAGAGGAACGCTTTAAAAAGATAACCACAGCCATTGTAAAAAATCCAATTAAACTGACCTTCCCCTTTCAAAAACCGGTGAAGAGCTTAATTGGTGGTTCCAGTTATGAAACTTCTTGAAACTGAAACCTCTGTAGAGTTCTTCTGGTAGCAGGTGCATAGACTGTAATGAGCTGTGATTTCCTGAATGTTCGTTATACAGCCGGGAAGCAAATCCGCAAAGGCAGGAGCGTTGGTTATTGAGACGTGTCCTTTAAATGATTTTAAGGTGATTTTACCACAAAATCCCCTTCAGAAGCCTGAGACCAGAACGATGATGCCATGGTATGTGAGGGTTTCAAGCCCGAATGGGGACTGTGGGGCACCGTTCCTTCTGAAAGCCCTCCAATGAGCCCGAAGAGGATAGTTGTCTACCCTGGGCAATGAATATCAGAACAGCCCGAAACTAAAACCATAAAAGTAAAAACCCATTCTGGTAACTTGGCCAATCCAGCATTAAGAGGGAAACATAAAGAGAGGGCAAATCACTTACCCTTGCCATCATTTGCCCTAATGCTTGGCCTGACCTTCTCAGCGCCCTTACCCTTGTTCCTCAGGCCACGGCCTTTCTTGCCTGCACTTGTGAGACCTCTAAAGACTCTACCCTTATGGACTTTCATTGCAATCCAGGCTATTTTTGGATCGCTCTTTATGACCGGGTGATGTGGATCAACCATTATAACCTCAAACCACTTGTACATTCCGTCCTCGCCAACCCAGTAGGAGTTGAGAACCTCAAGGTTGGGGAACTTTCTCGCAGCTTTTTCCTCGGCAATCCACTGCAGGGACTTCTTGGGTGAGTACTTTACCATACCCATCTTGCTCGGCTTTCTACCGCCCCTCCATCTGGGCCTTTTTCTTCCTCCTCTCCTGACCCTAACCCTAACGATTACGTAGCCCTGTTTAGCCTGGTAACCAAGGCTCCTTGCTCTATCCAATCTCGTTGGTCTCTCAATCCTTACAACGCTCGGCTCCCTTCTCCATTTGATCATTCTAACCTTCAACAAATCCCCAACATAGCTCTTTTTTGGGCTCTTCCATGCTTCCCTAATGTACTTGTACATTCCCATCCTTTCCACCTCGCGTTTGCTGTTTGTGGTTCTCCGCAGAGCGGAACATCCCGCGGGTTCCCCCGCCCAGCTGGGGGTGAGTTTGGAATTTCAGTTTTTAAAAGTTGCGGCAGGTTGTTAAAACTAACCATCTTAATCAACAGTGACCTCTGTAAAATCTTTACCGCTGACCTTCCGTTCTGGTTATCCGCTACTTTTGGAACATCCGTTGTAGCGGATAACCTTCCAGCCTCCCATCTTCATCGGCTGGCTTTCGGGGGGAGCTGAGCCCCACATCTTCAGCTGTCCCCATTCGGGCTTAAGACCCCACATATCGGGGACTGCTAATAGGGGTAAAAACAAAGTATTTAAACTCTTTGGTGTGGCAAAAGTAGGTGAAAGTTGCGGTTGTTGTTATTTATGAAACAGCCCCAGGCGTATTGAAGTGATTTTGAGGGTATGGTAACCATCTTCAGTTCTCTTCAGGGTACCCTGATCATTAACCCTGTAATGGGATGCTCATCCGAATATTTGAGCATTTCTTTGATCTCCAAAAAGAAAGCCAATTTAATCAAACCAATCCAAAACATTTAAATACTACAATTCCAAACCTATGGCGATGCCAATGAGGGGGGATCGAGTTCTCAACTATAAAGGCTGACCATTTCTTCGATAATCCCCCTATTTGGATTCTCAAAAATTTCCGCCAATTCTTTTTAAGGTTCAAACAGCAATGGGGAGGTTAGAGCATGGTGGATTTCAGGGCTATTGAGGAGAAGTGGCAGAAAAGGTGGAATGAAGAGAAAATATTTGAGCCACAGATAGATGAGAATAAACCAAAGTTCTACATCACAGTTGCCTTTCCGTATCTCTCGGGACACCTCCATGTCGGACATGCAAGGACGTACACAATTCCCGATGTTATTGCAAGGTTCAAGAGAATGCAGGGTTACAATGTGCTATTTCCAATGGCCTGGCACATCACGGGTTCTCCAATAGTTGGAATTGCTGAGAGAATAAAGCACCGCGACCCTCAGACGATTTTCGTTTACAGGGATGTCTACAAAGTGCCGGAGGAAATCCTGTGGACCTTTGAGGATCCTGTAAACATCGTCAGATACTTCATGAAAGCAGCGAAGGAAACCTTCATCAGGGCTGGATTCAGCGTTGATTGGAGCAGAGAATTTTATACAACTTCACTGCATCCGCAGTTCAACGCCTTCATAACCTGGCAGTTCCTGAGGCTGAAGGAGAAAGGGCTGATAGTTAAGGGAGCCCACAGGGTTAGATGGGACCCAGTTGTCGGAACACCCCTTGGCGACCACGATCTAATGGATGGGGAGGACGTCCCCATTCTGGAATACATCCTGATCAAGTTCATCCTGGAGGAGAATGGTGAAGTTGTCTACCTGCCAGCGGCAACGCTAAGGCCAGAGACAGTTTACGGAGTGACTAACATGTGGCTGAATCCCAATGCCACATATGTGAAGGCTAAAGTGAAATACAAGGGAAGGGAGGAGATATGGGTAGTCAGCAAAGAGGCAGCATATAAGCTGGGCTTTCAGGATAAGGAGATCGAAGTCCTGGAGGAGTTCAAGGGAGAAAAACTGATAGGCAGATACGTAAAGAACCCGGTTACTGGGGATGAGGTAATAATTCTACCGGCGAATTTCGTTGACCCGGATAACGCAACCGGCGTTGTTATGAGCGTTCCAGCGCATGCACCATTTGACCATATTGCCCTGGAAGATTTAAAGAGGAACACAGAGATTCTGCTGAAGTATGACATTGATCCAAGGATAATTGAAGGCATCACGTATATTTCACTGATCGAGCTGGAAGGATATGGTGAATTCCCGGCGGTTGAGGAAGTGAAAAAGCTGGGAGCAAAAAGCCAAGAGGATAGAGAGAAGCTGGAGCAAGCAACGAAGACGATATACAAGGCCGAGTATCATAGGGGCATCTTCAAAATTGAGCCGTATAAGGGCATTCCGGTGAGCAAAGTTAAGGACATGATTGCCGAGGACATGAAAAAGAGGGGAATAGCTGACATTATGTATGAGTTTGCTGAAAAAAATGTCATTTCAAGGTTTGGAAACAGGGCAGTGATTAAGATAATCCACGATCAGTGGTTCATAGACTATGGAAACCCGGAGTGGAAGGCTAGGGCGTTTGAGTGCCTGGAGCAGATGAAGATACTTCCGGAAACAAGGAGGACACAGTTCAGGGCTGTATTTGACTGGCTGGACAAGAAAGCGTGCGCAAGAAAGATCGGGCTGGGAACCCCGTTACCCTGGGATCCGGAATGGGTTATTGAGAGCCTGAGTGATTCGACGATTTACATGGCTTACTACACAATCTCAAGAGCGATTAACAAGTATGGCATTAAAGGGGAGCAACTGATCCCAGAGCTGTTTGACTACATCTTCCTTGAGGAAAGGGACGAGAAAAAGGAAAAAACGCTGAGTGAAAAAACTGGGATACCACCTAAAGTTATCGGGGAAATGAAGGGAGAGTTCGAGTACTGGTATCCGCTGGACTGGAGATGCTCTGCCAAAGACCTGATTCCAAATCATTTGACATTCTTCATCTTCAATCATGTGGCACTGTTCCGGAGAAAGCACTGGCCGAGGGGAATAGCCGTCAACGGCTATGGAACGCTTGAGGGCCAGAAGATGAGCAAGAGCAAGGGGAACGTGCTGAACTTCATCGATGCAATAAACGAGAACGGAGCTGATGTGGTGAGGCTATACATAATGAGCCTGGCTGAGCACGACAGCGACTTTGACTGGAAAAGCAAAGAAGTATCAAAGCTGAGAGGACAGCTGGAAAGGTTCTACGAGCTGGTGAGTGAGTTTGCTGAATATGAGGTAAAGCCCATTGAGTTAAAAGACATCGACAGGTGGATGCTGCATAGATTAAACAAAGCAATTGAAGGAGCGACCAAAGCACTGGAAGAGTTCAGGACAAGGACAGCGGTGCAGTGGACGTTTTATTCAGTCCTGAACGACCTGCGCTGGTATCTGAGGAGAACTGAAGGCAGGGATGACGAGGCAAAGCGCTACGTGCTAAGAATGGTGGCGGATATATGGGTTCGCCTGATGGCACCGTTCACACCGCACATCTGTGAGGAGCTGTGGGAAAAGCTAGGTGGAGAGGGCTTTGTGAGCTTGGCCAAATGGCCCGAGCCAAATCAAGAGTGGTGGAACGAGACAGTGGAGCTGGAGGAAGATTATGTTAAGTCACTAATTGAGGACATCAAGGAGATTATAAAGGTTGCAAAGCTGGAAGATGCAAAGAGGGCTTACATCTACACAGCCCCAGAGTGGAAATGGAAAGTTGCTGAGGTAGTCGCCGAAAAGAGGGATTTCAAGGAAGCGATGTCCAAGCTCATGAGAGATCCAGAGATGAGAAAGAAGGGCAAAGAAGTGGCAAATCTGGTGAACAAGCTGATAAAAGAGAGGGTTTTTGAGATCAAGCACATCTATGAGGAAAAAGCATTGAGAGAAGCCAAGGACTTCATCGAGAAGGAGCTTGGGCTTGAGATAATCATCAATCCAGAGGAGGACAGGGGTGGAAAGAGGAAACAGGCGATGCC
>DQUR01000062.1 GCA_015662175.1 Thermococcus paralvinellae
CTGATAATAATTTCTCCCAGAGGGAACTCCCGAAGAATAATTGAAGAGCTGTCCAAAAATGGGATCAAAGCTTTCATCATCGGTGAATTTACGGAGGAAAAGGACAGGATCTTAGTGAAAAACGGCGGGGAGGAGTTCCCAAGATTTGAAAGCGATGCTTATGCTGAAATTTACTAATCACTTAACCCTATACCTCAGCAGTGCAGCTATTCCACCCAGGGCTTTCAGCTTTTCACCTCCCTCATGCTCCGAGCTGACGATCACTATATTTCCCCTCATCTGCCTGACGAACTCCATGAGCTGCTCAATCTTTTCTCTCATCCCTCCCTTCAGAAGCTCATCCAAAATGAGCAACGTCTCAATTGCCCCATAATTCGCCCCCTCTTCAACCTCCCCTATACCATAGGCCGCCAACCCATTCTTTGCAATCTCCTCTATGACCCTCTCCACGAGCTGAATCTCCTTTGCGACTCTGTTTTCATGGTAAACTTTATCAACGATTCCCCTTCTGATGACCTCATAAATACCTGTTCTTCCAGTAACGCTCGTGTCTTCAATTACAACACGCTTTGCTAACTCCGGATAACTCTCCTGAAGGAACTTGTAGAAGTTCTCTTTCACAAAGCCTGGACCGGCAACAATGGCCTTATCCACCTTCTCCCTCTCCATAATTTCAATCATGGTCTTTGCCAGATCGTGGAAGAACTTCATTTCCTCAGCTTCCCTGTTCGCGGTGTATCTCTTCCCCCCGAGGTTGTGTCTTATGTTGGCAATTATATCAACGCCATATTCTCTCACGAGGGCTATGTCAGCCTCACCATCATCCACGACAACGATCATAACTCTCGCTCTCTGAGACGCTTCAACAGCCTGCTTTAATCTTTCCAGGTGGTGAGCCTTCCACGTGGGCTTTTGAATCGTGATGACGCTGTTTTCTTCCACCGCTATTGTGTGGTATTTACCGAGGGGAACCTCTTCCCTTGAGGCATAAACAATCGGGCCGGTGATCCTTAAAGAATTCGCAAACTTGTGGAAGTTTATTTTTTCAGCTTTAATCCCCAAAAACACCGGAATTGCCTGAACCTTTTCCGGTCTGAGGGAATCGCTCCTCTGACTCTGCTTTCTGAGGGTTTTTGCATAAACCACATCTCCCTCCTCAATGATGTGGTAGAGGTGCCAGAGGTCATCGAGGGTTTCGGCTTTAACCTTAATTTTGCCCTCCTTGGGATTCTGGTCGAGTATCTTCATTCTCTCACCTCATATGAGTTCCCTCTCCATCTTCGTGAGCCTCTTCGCCCCGTCACTGGTTAAAACAACCGTATCCTCTATCCTAACGCCACCGAACTTTGGGATGTAAATCCCGGGCTCAATCGTTATGACCATTCCCTCCCTGAGAACGGTTTCATCATGCTGGCTAATCCTCGGGGGCTCGTGAACCTCTAACCCTACTCCATGCCCAAGATTGTGGATGAAATAATCACCATAGCCATATTCCGCTATGATATTTCTTGCTATGCTGTCCAGTTCCTTCGCAGTCATTCCCGGCTTGGCTTTTTCAACGGCTGTCTTTTGAGCCTCGAGAACTATCTCATAAATCTCTTCCTGTTTCTCATTGGGCTTTCCAACCACTATGGTTCTTGTTATGTCGGAGTTATAGTGCCTGTAGAGTGCTCCCAGGTCTATGATAACTAAATCTCCCCTCTCAATCCTCCTATCACTTGCAACCCCGTGGGGAAGGGCCGACCTATGACCGCTGGCAATGATCGTATCAAAGGCTGACTTTTCAGCACCATTCACCTTCATAACGTACTCAACCCTTGCCGCTATCTCCCTTTCCCTCTTCCCTTCGCTGATTTCCTCAATGGCCACCATAACGGCCATATCAGCTAATTCACACGCGCTTTTGATTATCTCGATTTCTTCCTCGGTTTTTATGATCCTAAGGTCCTTTATAACATCATCAATGCTCTTGAATTCCTCTACCCCCGCTTTTTCTTTAAGCGCGTTCATGAATGAAAAACCTGTTGAACCTTCAATTCCCAGAACCCTGTAAGGTTTGAGCCTTTCGTAAAGTTCTGGCAGTCTCTTGAATTTTTCAACTGGCAGTTCGGTCTCTTCCTTCGCTGCTTCATATTCAAGCTCTGGAACGTAAATTACAGCCTCATCGGGAGTAACAACCAGATATCCCCCTGCCAATGGAGAAGCCCCAGAAAAGTAGAACAGGTTTTCACGTTTGGAAATTAGGACAGCATCGATTGAGTTCTCACCTATAAACTTTTGGAGCTCCCTTATCCTTTCCATTTTCATGATCACCACCAGAGCTGAATAGCCAAGTGATAATAAAACCCTTTCCATTAAATTTAAAAGGCACCCTCCAGTAGGCATTAACGGTGAGAGCGATGAAGGGGATAGTGCTAAGCTATGTGAGGAGTAAGGAAAACCAGCACGACCACCACATGATCATCAAGC
>DQUR01000141.1 GCA_015662175.1 Thermococcus paralvinellae
AATGAATTATCTTCCGCTTGTTGTTGAAGATGAGATAATAATCTTTGACAAGAACGATGGTAAAATCAAAAGGCTAAGGGACAAAAAGCCGCTTAGTGAGGGCGAACTTAAGATGGTTTTACCCAAAATCAGGGAGAACATTGAGAAAGGTCTCGTGGATTTGTACCTAACGATGAACTTCCAGTGCATTCATGGTCCCGGAGAGTAACCTCCATAAACTACTGGCAAGAGCTTTACATGGTCGTTTTCCTTCAGCTTATAACTTTTTTCAACTTTTTGCTCGTTTACGAGTACATGATGTTCTTCCGCACTTATCCTTAGCTTTCTAAGCAAATCTTCAACAGTAGAGCCTTCCTGAATTTCAATCTCAAATTCTGGAGAGAATTTCAATGCGAGTTCTCCATACAGTCTAACCTTTACCTTCATTTTTCAACCCTCGTAAAAAGCGCTCAAGCTTCTCATAAACCTCTTTTGGAGCTTCTCTAATTGGGGACAGCTTTAGCTTTGGTTTTTCAAGTCCAACCACGAGCTTTTCAAAGAATTCAAGTGCATTCCTCATGGCTTCTCCCTGAGTCATGCCGGGAGGAATGTCATTGTCAAAGTAATACCAAGCGTCGCTCTCCTTGTCATACAAAGCCAGGCTTGCTAAGTATTCGCCACATTCCCCTCCGATCGTGAGTTCAATGAGTATCTCCTCGTTCTCGAGATAACCTTTTTCAAGTTTCTCTCTCCACATTTATTCTACCGATGGAAAAGTAAGTGGAGAAGATAAAAGCCTTTCTGAGCCCAAGGCTGAAAAGAATGAAAATGGTTAAAGCCCCAAACGTCTCTTAATTCTTTTAACCTCTCTCTTCGCTTTTCCTAAGCCAATCTCCTCTAGAACATCTTCCCTGGGAATCCCGTTTTCGTCATAGCCAATCTCCCCGTAGTACTGCCTGAGCTTTTCTTTAATCTCCTCTTTCGTTGGAGCTTTTCCTTTCATTGGCCCGCTTGGTAGTGGCTCATAGAATCTTGGTGGATTGTCATCATCTTTCCTTGGATCCCAGTAAACATCAGGCCCTCCCAGCAGAAGGAGAATCCTCTGGAGGTGGATTATTCTCAGTCCGGTTTCGTTGAACCACCTTTCTGGAGTCAGATCAAAGCCTGTAACTGCATTTCCAAACTCTATTATCCTTTCAAATCCGGGTTTTGTAACGAACATACAAATCACTGCAGAGTCATAGAACGCGTTGACCAGTTCACCTTCATAACTCCTCGCAGGCAGTCCAGCGGTTGCTGTGTGGTCTCCCCCCTGCACAGATGCGGCATAGCTTATATCCTTTGTATAGTCGAGGTTACTCCTGATTCCATGTGCACCCACACCAATGCCCTTAACATGAACTGCATATTTTAGGGCATCAACCCCTTTAATTTCACCTATCTTTAACGCCGCTCTGTAGGTTCCCTCAGCCAGGATTTCCCCAATTCCTTCCCTGTTCACAATCATTTCGAGGAGCTTTGCAAATGCCTTTTCATCTCCCCACTTAAGCTCGAAGCCTAAGTCATCTTTCGTCAATATGCCCCTCTGATAGAGTTCAGCGGCAAAGCCCAAGGTGTTTCCGGCATTTATCCCATCCAGCCCATATTCGTCCACCAAATATGAGAGGTATACAATCTTTTCTGGTTCAAAGATCCCCAAATTAGTCCCCATATACGCCATGAGTTCATAATCCGGGGCATCCGTAATTGCGCCCTTGTATGGGCCATACCTTAAATATGAGATTTTCATACAGTTCACTGGACATCCATAATCCGCCCAGTACTTCTTAACCCATGCTTTGAGTTCAAAGTTCACGACACTGATCTCTTCATTATCATGATACTCCTCCTGCCAGTTCTTTATTGGCTCACTTGAGCGGTCTTTTCCAACACTGTAGCCACCAGCTCCAGTTCCCCACTGTCTAAACGTTGTAAGTGTGAGAAGCTCCCTCTGAAATTCTCTCAGCATGGTTTTGAACTTCCCTTTGTCATACACAGGAGGTAAAGCCCTGCTCCCCTTGACCACCACCGCCTTCAGCATCTTGCTCCCCATAACAGCTCCAAAACCACCGTAGCCGGCAGCGTGCATCAGCTTGGTCATTATTGCAGAAAAGCGGACTTTATTTTCCCCTCCACTGCCGATGTAAATAACCGCGGGCTCCTTGGGAATCCCCCTGAGCTTCTCCTTCTTTTTGAGTTCCTCATGAATGTCTTTTGTTAGGGTCTTAACGATTTCAACACCGTTCATTCCCCAGTACTTGCTTGCATCCCTGATTTCAATCGTATCATCATTGACGAAGAGATAGACCGGCTCTTTTGCTTTTCCCCTAATTATTATTCCATCGTATCCCGAGGCTTTGAGCTCAAGACCGATCTCACTACTCAAAACACTACCAACAACTCCATTGCTTTCCGGAGACTTGGATACGACGGCAGTTTTCATTCCGGGGTAATAGCCAGTTAAAGGTCCCGTTAAAATTAGCAGGAGGTTTTCTTCACCAAGAGGATCAACTTTTTCCCATCTATCTCCAAGCTCTTTCCAGAGGATGTAGGTTCCCAATCCCCTCCCACCATAGAACTTCTTTAATATTCCTTCATCAATTTCGACAACTTCTATCTTTTCCCTGCTTAAATCAGCATCAATGAGCTTTCCGGTATAGCCGTGCATCCCACTCACCTCACAAACTCCTCCCCATACATTTTTTTCGCCTGATACATGCTCTTCTCAACTGGCTCCCTCGCAAAAGTTCTGTATATTGAGCGGTAGTTACCCTTAACAAGAGTTAGAGCATCATGGCCGGCCTCATGGCAGACTTCAACACACTTTGGATTACCCCCGCATAAGTCGCAGATAACAACACTGCCTTTTCCGGTTGGGATTCTGGGGACTTTTCCGGGACAGGCTGAGATACAGGCTCCACACTCTGTGCATTTCTCCTCATCAACCAGGACAGCCCCGGTTTTTTCGTCAACACTTAGTGCACCAAAATTGCAGGCATTCACACAGGGGTAATCCGGACACTGGACACAGGTGTGTGGAATGTTTACACCCGGTAACAGCTCGTAAATCCTTATACGGGAAGCCTCTGGCCATATGATTCCCTCATGTTCCAGAGAGCATGTGACTTCACACAATCTGCACCCGGTGCATCTATCCGGTGTTATAAGAATCCATATTCTTTCATTATCTTTTGTTTCCTCGCCCATGGTGTACACCTAAAAAGATTTTTATGGCTAAGGGGTATATATTCTTTATGCAAATCAAAACGTTTAAATTGAAATTTAAAAATACCTTTATAATCCAGAGAGCGAGGTCACCTCAATGAAAAAAGCTGAAATGGTGCTTTTAGGAATCACCGCAATATGGGGGTTCACATTCCCAGCGATGAAGGTTAGTCTTGACTACATCTCTCCGATTCTTTTCTTGGCGTATCGTTTTGGTATTGCCTCACTCCTGATGCTTTTAATCTATAGAAATAAAGTTCTGCGAAGAGACACGCTTAAGGAGGGCTTTATTCTGGGCATAACCCTGTTTTTTGGACACGGATTTCAAGTAATTGGCTTAAAATATACAACAGCCTCAAATTCTGCATTTATAACATCACTCTATGTGGTATTTACTCCCTTCATAGCTCATCTAATCCTTAAGGAGAAAATTAAACCTAAAAGTTTTATCTCATTAATCATCGCGGTCATGGGACTGTATTTAATATCGGGGGCAAGCCTGAGGTTCAATAAAGGTGATCTGCTCACGGTTTTGTGCGCGGTTTCTTTTGCTTTTCAGATAGTCCTTGTCCAGAAATTTGGAGAAAAAGATTACCTCAGTCTCGCATTCTGGCAGATATTCTGGAACTTTGTGCTATCATCCATATACGCTGGAATTATAGAGGGCTTTAAATTCCCAACCAGTTACCTTCCCTGGGCGGGCATTCTATACACTTCGCTTTTTGCTACCGTTATAGCCTTCACCCTCCAGATTAGATATCAGAGGGAAACAAAAGCTTATAAAGCAGCCCTGATTTATTCGGCGGAGCCAATATTTGGCCACATTGCGGCATTTATAACAATTGGGGAAGTGCTAAGCTTAAAGGGTTACGCTGGTGCAGCGTTAATTCTGACGGCTATATGGAATGAGATAAGAAATGAAAGGAATTAGAGGGTTACGTTGGGATTACCGGTAGTTTCAGCTATAAAAGCGGATTTGCTTGATGGGTCTTTCATTAGCCCTATTTCCAGAACCCTTTTTACCCTTTCAATGTCAACAATCGTGTTTATGCACCCTGCCTTGAGAAGTGGAACTGCCTGAAGAGGGATTTTTAGGTGTGAAAGCTTTTCTGCAGCTTCAGCCAGTTCGGGCCAACACGCAATCCCAATTGCCGCTTTTATCTCTCCCTTCGGAACCTTTTCCTTGAGAATCTTTTTAACCAGACTCCCTCCGGGAACTATGTAGAACTGCTTGTATCCAAGCTTTTCTCCATATTCAATTATCTCTCCAATGGAGCATCTTCCACACTTGGTGCATTTCCAGCCATACTCTCCGAATTCAGCCGGACATTCCCTGACATTCCTCAAGCACTGTGGAATGAAAACTGCTCTTTTCTCAACTGGAACTTTTGCAAAATCCTCTTTATATGCTTTATTCTTGATTTCAACATAAATTTGATCTGTGAGCTCCTCGTCCTCACTGATCAATGAAAGTGCCATTCTCACGGCATTTCTTGTGCTCAAATCTGCACCCAATGCAAATAGTTTGGCTATTGTGTTCTCTAAGCCCATGGTTCTTCACCATGTGAAAAGCTTTAAATTCCTATACACATATAAACTTTTGGCCCTCCCCACTCACACCTCCGGGATGGATGACCGGAGGCCGGTCGGGGAGGGTACACTATTCCAGGAGCTTCCTAAGTAGTGTCCATTCCCTCTTGTTCCAGGCTGAGGGATTCGTTACAAGGATTAGAGAGCCATTATACAGGATTGCAAAGTCTCTCAATGAACTTAGAAACTTCATTATTGGCTCAATGCCATTATAAAGGAAAGGAATCGAGACAGTCGATTATTACAATTTCCTGGCTATTTACTCTATTTACTGTGGATGCATCACGTAAAATACCTGTTTATAAGCTCCACGAATGAACCGATTGCTCTGTACAGGCT
>DQUR01000126.1 GCA_015662175.1 Thermococcus paralvinellae
ATCGCTAGAACTGGAACCTCAAGGATGGCCTCTATTTCCTCTTTTGTGAGCTCAGTTTTTTCATTTGTGACCCTATTCAACACCGCTCCAAGTGGAAGTGTTCCAACTTTTTCTGCAACAAGTTTGGTCTTGAGGGAGTCAGTGATAGCTGAGATTTCAGGATTCGTAACAACTATAGGCTCTTTACCAATGAGCAGGACTGTAACTGATGTAATCTCCAGTCCAGCTGGTGCATCAATGAGAATAAAATCTCCCATCTGGGATATTTCCCTGATTAATCCCCTCAATCTTTCTGGTTTGGCTTTTTTATCTTTTCCAAGCTCAGCCCACCAGGTATTACTTTAACTCCAGCAGGTCCTTCGTATATTGCATCTCTCAAATCTGCCTCTCCAGCTAAGACATCGTGGAGTGTTACCGGTATATCCTCCATTCCGATAATTAGCTATTTAAACGCCTTAAAAATTAAAGAAAAGATATGATAAAAAAGAAAAATCAACTACTTGGACTTTTCCAACTCTTTTTCAAGCTTCTTTCTAGCAACTTCTGAGGTGTCAGCCAGACTCTTAAAGAGCTTGAGCATTTCCATAGGTAGTGTAAGCACTATCACATTGCTCTTGTCACTTGCAACATCGCTAATCGTTTGCAGTGTTCTCAATTGCAGTGCCATCGGGTGTTCCGAAATTATTTCAGCCGCTTCCCTAAGCTTCTCAGCGGCCTGCCTTTCCGCCTCGGCAAGTGTAATTCTCGCCCTCCTTTCCCTCTCCGCTTCAGCCTGCCTTGCCATTGCTTTTTGCATCCCGCTTGGCAGCTCCACATCCTTTATCTCAACGGTTGTCACCTTAATTCCCCATGGGTCTGTTGCCTCATCTATGATTCTCTGCAGTTCCCTGTTTAGTTTTTCTCTTTCACTCAAAAGCTCATCCAAGTGTGCCTGCCCTATTACACTCCTCAACGTCGTCTGGGCAATTTGTGAGGTTGCCATGACGAAGTTTTTTACCTGAGTTACCGCTTTTATCGGATCAACAACCCTGAAGTAAACGACTGCATTAACCCTAACTGGAACGTTGTCCTTTGTTATTGTTTCTTGCACTGGAACATCTAAGACTTGGGTTCTCAAATCCACTATGACGGCTTTTTCGAAAATGGGTATTATGAAGAACAGACCCGGCCCTCTGGCTCCAACAACCCTACCGAGTCTGAAAATTACTGCCCTCTCATACTCCTTAACTATTTTCAGTGCTGAAGCTAAAAACAACAAAACAAACAACAAAACAACCGCTATTACGACTGAACCTCCTCCAGCAACCATATTTCATTCACCACCTTTACTTTCTTCCCCAGACTTTTTCTCTTTTTCTTTTTCCCTAACAACAATAAGCTTCAATCCCTCCATTCCCACAACCCTGACTTTTTCACCAATCTCTATGCTTTCTCCAGTCTTGCTTACCGCCCTCCAAAGCTCGCCCCTTATTTTTATCATGCCTTCAGGCACCAACGGCTCAACAACTTCCCCCACCAGTCCTATTATTACCTCCTTTCCAGTTCGGACCTTTTTTCTGTGGGCCCTTATCACCGCCGCCATTCCAAAGGCGAAGAATAACGCCAATAAGACGCCAATCGTTATTATCACGAGTCTAAGCTGTGCATAAACTTCCCTGCTTATTAAATACTCCTTCCCACCCCCGCCAAATAAGAATACACTGCCCAGAACGAAGGAGATAAATCCAGCAACTGTGAACAGACCAAATGTCGGGGTCAAAGCTTCAGCTATGAAAAATAGCATAGCCAGTGATATCAGCAAAAGTCCAGCACTCCTGTAGCCAAAGTACCCAAGACCGATTATCGCAAGGACAATCATTATTGCACCAGCAGTCTCTGGGACGTGCCATCCTGGACTTAAAAACCCCAGAACCAATGCCCAGATCCCAAGGGTCAGGAGGATGTATGCGACAATGGGATCCGTGATGTATGTAATTAGTCTGTCTTTAAGGGTCGGCTGCAGATACACAACCTGCGCGTCTTTCAGGTCTAATGTTATGTATTGGCCATTTACGGGGAGCTTTGTTCTCATGCCGTTTGCTTTGTTGAGGAGGTCATTCAGGTCACGTGCTATGACCTCAATGACGTGATATCTTAAGGCCTCTTCCGGCGTTAAGCTTAAATCTTCAGTTATGAACTTTTCAGCGATCGTTGCATTCCTGCCACTTGCCTGTGCCAAACTTTTAATGTAGGCAGTGTAAAAATTCACA
>DQUR01000233.1 GCA_015662175.1 Thermococcus paralvinellae
AGTTGTTTTCCGGATCGATGTCCCAGACCCACTGCTCTTCGTAAACTTCTCCATCCTGATACGCCCCAACCTTCTCATAGTACTCATACTTGTATGTTACCTGCTTTGTTCCGCCGATTCCAACGAAAAAGCCCGTTGGTGAAAACACAAACATCTTTTTAACCCCGGCTTGCAGGAGTTCCTGAATCCTTGCTGATGGGTATGCATCAAAGGGTTCAAAGTCCTCATCACCGCTTGCATCAACGTAGAGAATGTAATATTTGTCCTTGTGAAGGGTTTCAGTCTTTGAAAATCCGCTTGGGAATGATATATCCACAAGGGTTTTTTCATATTCAGTATCGATGTCCCTGAACCTAACCTTCCATCCATCCACTGTAAGGGTTTCACCCAGGGCCTTTGAGCCGGAATTCTCTTCATAGGAATATATGTATAGGACATCCTTTCCATCAACCACCGTGGAAACTATCTTGTTCGTTTCTCCCCCGAGGTTCAGGGGAGTCGTGTTCTCGTTGAAGATTATTTCAATACTTCTATCGTTGAACTGAGCTTTTTTGATTGTGTCGTTGTACAGAACTTTTGAAAAGTTGACCGCAACTACAATGGCATCTCCCACCGGGGAATCTCCAACATTAATTCCCACATCAGGCATATCAATGCTGTTCAATTTGTAGTACTGATCCTCATCCTTGATCAGGACACTGTGGTATTCAACGGGAACGTTAACATATGTGGAGTAGGATACCCGTCTGATCCCCTTCAGTACAAGCAATGCCCCCAGTCTGGAACCCGTTATTGCATCTTCGCCTATGTGAAGTGGCTGTCCATTGACTATCTTGGTTGTCGGTAGGACAATTACAGTGTTTGTTGAGTTTATCGTAAAGTCAAATCCCTGCACGGCTCCTGAAATGGATAATAAAAACAAAACAGATAGCATCACGCTTAGAACTTTTCTCATGATAAATCACCTAAAATTTTGTTGTCCTCAAAGTTTATAACCTTGTCCCAGAATTTTTAAATGTGCGATGATGAGTGAATCCAATGCTGAACTGATGATTGACCCCAGAGTGGCTGAGCAGGAGGAGTGAGACATAATTAAATTAGGTCCAATCTACAGCAGAATGGGTGGCTGAACTTTTAACCTCTTTAATTAGTTATAGCGACGGTGAAGTGAATGAGAATTGTGACGGGAAAGCATCATTTTGATGGGATACTCTTTCCCGAGCAGGGTAAGAATGGTGAAGAATTAAAGAAGTTCGTGAGCTCACTTGAAGGGGATGAAACGGTAGTTACAGCAAGTTTGGAGTTGATTGACCTTATCCTAAAGCGATTTAAAAAACGGAAGGTGGGAAGCTTATATACTCCATCACAATGAAAAGTTTAACTTTGAAAGAAGCTTATGAACTCAGGAAATATCTTGACTTTGACCTAAGGGGTGCAACGTTTGGTGAGTTTTCCAAAACTAGTGTTATCTTCTGTGAAGGGAAAACCGACTCAAAATTCTTTAAGGCAGTTTATAAAAAGCTGTTTGGATTCAGGGAAAGCAGAACAGTACCTGAAAACTTAAAGCAGATTGAGAAGGTCTTTGAGAGAGACAACTTTGAGCTTTTGAGAAGGGACAATGAGTTTCTGGCAATAATTCCAAGTGAAGGCAACACCGGAGTCATGAGAAACACGAAGAACTTTTTGAGGGCCATGGATGTCTTTGAGTTTAAAATTGACTGGCAGTTGATATCGATGATCAGAAAAGTTAATGGAATCAAAATAACGGGCAAGCTTTCCTCACTTAAGTTCACAGGGGATGTTACTATAATCCCATTGGTTATCATTTTAATCATCCATGTGTGGAATGGAAGGGGCCAGCTGTTGAAGACTTGATGCTCAACCTTTTGGAAAAGCAAGGAGTGCTGAAGAGAATTGAAAGGGCGATAAATATTCTGTGCATTGATTTAAAGAGAAAGCTGAAACCCAAGGAGGTAATTTATTAGGTTCTTGCTTCCTGTGGCTTCTGGGAAACCTTGAAGGATTCTATGAAATGTTTGTGATGCGTTCAAAGAAGAAAAATCTTGAAGACGTTCTCCGTAGTGCTGGGCTTTTGAATAAGTTAATAAAGTAATAAGTGAACAGAGATAGGGGTAGTCCTTCACTTCTTCCCCTTGGGCTTCAACCAAGCTCCCAATCCAAGCTGCTTAGCCTTTTGGTATCTCAAATCCTCCTTTCTGTATCCAAAGGTCTCTAAAATCCTCAAAACTGCCGGTAAAACCTGGTGCTCAATGTAGTAATCGGCATCATATTTGTGTTTCTTTGGGTCATACTCACTCAGCAGAATTGCCCTATCACTTATCTTTTTGTCTCCCTTGAGGATTATGTAGCTGATTATCGTCCCCGGCCTTACTTTAATTCCCTTAGCTTTGAGCCTCTTTGCCACCGCCACATGCGGGCCAGTAGCTTTATACTCATCCAAGCTTTTTGTTATCTGCTCGTGGATCACGAGCTTTTCAATTGGAACCCTGTAGTTCGCAAGGTCTTCGACCACCTTTTTGACTATCTCAACGGCCTTCTCGACGCTACCCTCTTTCAGGATTGCCTCCAAAACTTTGGCCTGGGTTTCCTTTGCTATCTCGCTCCAGTCCCTCCTCACGACCTCGAGTCCCCTTGTGATTATCCTGCCCTCTTCATCTATGAGCGCATACCTTTTCTTTGTGATGAAGAACCCTCTCAGGTAAAAGCCCTCATACTCAAGTTCCAGCAATCCGGGGAGTTTAGAGTTGATGTATTTTAAGAATTCCTTGGCCTTTTTCTTTATGGTTTCAGCACTGGCATTGGGTATTGTGGCATATAAACCGTCCGTATTATGAACTAGAATGCCGTTTGCAATGAATCTATGAGTTTCTTCAACTTCGATGTCATATACGTAGTCATCGTATTTAATTTCCTCAATCTTTTTGGGCTGAACGAGATCAAACTGGTATCTTTTAATTCCACTTTTTGGCACAGCTTCCTTGAGATTCTTCAGTCTTTCGTTCTTACGGTCAGTTATGAACCCAATTTTCTTGATAAACGCATGCTTATCCTTAATTCTAAGATGGAATGAGTGTGTTCCACTGGACTTTCCTTTGTAGCGATTTGGATCGCTTTCCCTGAAGAGGGAATTTGAAACCCCAACAATCCAAAGAAGCTTTCTGACATCATTAATTAAATCTTCGTTCACATTTGTTAGTCTAATCTCCAAAGTTCCACGAGATTTGCGTACAATAACGGTTCCATCGGCAGTGAACAATCCCCTAAGGAATGCCGCTATGTATTCTCCAGGCAACATGAACATGAACTCCGGGATTCTTTTTCTGCCGTTTTCCTTAAAGTACTTACTCATAAACTTTGCCAGCCACTTGGAAATTATTGAAATGTCTCTTGGTTTACCGTTTGGGTAGTAGTTTGATATTATTCCTGCCTCCTTAAGAGGTATTAGAATTTTCCTCTCAATTTCTGCTAGGTCTTCTCCCGTTGAGAGACCAACGTAGTGATTTGCCCAATGGGAATTACCTCCCCAGTTTCCATCACCAACTAAAAGTCCAATTAACCCCCATAACTTTGTTCCTACCTCCGTAGTCGAAGCACTTCTTGCAAATGCTCCATTAAGAGTTATCAGGGATTTTGCTCTCCTCCCTAACTCTCCGGGTTTTACTTCAATAAGTCTTTCTCTGAGAGGTTTTTTTCCACCAGGCTCTTTTGTCGTAAGGTAGCCGATTAGGGAGTGGTCTTCAGTAACATCTAGATACCATGAGTTGGTAAACCAAATCCTATATATCCTCTTTTTGGCTTTGTGTCTCATCACATAGGGAACTTTTCTCCAGACAAGCCTTCCATAGTTGTCAAGAGTCAGAGCTTCAATGTTTTCAAGCATGCAGTATTCCTTTTCCCCAACACTGTAATCGGTTTTCTTGAATAGGTCTTTTATCTTAACAAATTTTATCCTCCCGTTCTCCCTTATGATTATCTCAGTGTCCCCGGTAACACTGTCGGCATAGAGAACTTTAAACCCAAATTTTTCTATTTCTTTAATCGTCATCTCTATGTATGTCCTCCCCCATGCAGTTACGCTCTCGGCGCATTCTTTTGAATACCATCTAGCCTTTGGATATCCCATATAGCCGTAAAACGAGTTCGCCAGAAGCTTAATTGCCTTCTGTCTGTAATCGAGCATCTTCTTTTTCACGGGGTCAATTGTGGCTTTCATTTCCTTCTTTATCTTCGTTCTTGTTTCAATGAGCTCTTCGAGTATAGATGGGATGAATCCCTTGAAATCCTTGCAGAACTTATAGCCGACAATTGGAGCAACATCGTAATTTTTACAGCCCTCCTTTTCAAGGGTATCGGGCGAAACGTTGTGTGTGATTATTATTGAAGGATACAGGGAGTTGTGGGTTAGAATTCCATTTGCAAAATAGTAAGGAGCACCATCAAGGGTCAAATCATAAACTTTACCCTTGTA
>DQUR01000200.1 GCA_015662175.1 Thermococcus paralvinellae
AGTTACGTTGAAGTCAGGCCTACATATGGCTTGAGAAGCTGACTCGTAGACTTTAGAATCGGAAAACTTGAAGTTACAATGCTTGACGCCTATGAAATCCTACAACTTTCGCCCGCACTTGTTCAAAACCCATGGTTTATTTAACAAGTGCCGATAGGACAATCGGCAAATTGATAAGAGAAAAGTTATAACTGATTTTCCAAATATCCTTATGTAAGGTTTTTGGGGTGAAGGAAATGAGTATCGAGGCACTATTCAAGCCAAAGAGTGTTGCCGTTATCGGGGCTTCTGGGAAACCAGGAAAGATAGGCTATGCGATCATGAAGAACCTTATCGATTACGGCTATGAAGGAAAGATATACGCAGTCAATGTTAAAGGCGGAGAAATAGAAATAGATGGAAAAAGATTCAGGGTTTACAAGAGTATTCTCGATGTTCCTGATGAGGTTGATATGGCCGTTATTGTTGTCCCGGCCAAATTTGTTCCCCAGGTTGTCGAGGAATGTGGAAAGAAAGGGGTCAAAGTACTGCCAATCATAAGCTCAGGATTCGGTGAGCTTGGGCCGGAAGGCAAAAAA
Source organism: Thermococcus paralvinellae (assembly GCA_015662175.1). GTDB lineage: Archaea > Methanobacteriota_B > Thermococci > Thermococcales > Thermococcaceae > Thermococcus_B > Thermococcus_B paralvinellae_A. Next base: position 579 of record DQUR01000200.1, read on the forward strand.
GTCGAGGAGCGGCTTGTGGAGATAGCCCACAAATATGGTATGAGAATCCTTGGCCCAAACATATTCGGTGTCGTCTATACGCCGGCAAAGCTCAACGCAACATTTGGCCCAACAGACGTTATGCCGGGTAACTTGGCTTTAATAAGCCAAAGCGGTGCCCTGGGAATTGCCCTCATGGGATGGACAATCCTTGAGAAAGTTGGCCTCTCAGCGGTTGTCAGCGTTGGAAACAAGAGCGACATTGATGATGCTGACCTGCTCGAGTTCTTTAAGGATGACGAAAACACGAAGGCAATCCTCATCTACATGGAGGGTGTTAAGGATGGCAGAAAGTTCATGAAAGCCGCAAAAGAGGTCAGCATGAAAAAGCCAATCATAGTCATTAAGGCCGGAAGAAGTGAGAGGGGTGCAAAGGCAGCGGCATCGCACACAGGTTCGCTTGCAGGTGCCGACAGCATTTACACAGCGGCGTTCAAGCAGAGCGGTGTTTTGAGGGCGTTGACAATTGGCGAAGCCTTCGACTGGGCGAGAACACTCAGCAACCTGCCAGAACCACCGGGAGAGAATGTCGTCATAATCACAAACGGCGGTGGGATTGGGGTTATGGCAACAGATGCAGCTGAGGAGGAAGGGCTGAAGCTTTATGACAACCTGGAAGAGCTCAAGGTCTTTGCAAACCACATGCCCCCATTCGGAAGCTACAAGAATCCGGTTGATTTAACGGGCATGGCAGATGCCAAGGCGTATGAGGGTGCCATTAGGGATGCACTGGCCCATCCTGAGATGCATGCAATAGCTATCCTTTACTGCCAGACCGCGGTTCTGGATCCAAGGGAACTTGCAAGAATAGTGATCGATGAGTACGAGGAGAGTGGAAGGAAGAAGCCGGTGGTTGTTGCAATCGTCGGTGGAATTGAGGCAAAGGAGGCAATTGACATTCTCAACGAAAATGGCATTCCGGCATACCCTGAACCGGAGAGGGCCATTAAGTCACTTGCCGCTCTATACAGATGGAGCAGATGGAAGGCGGAAAAAAGAAAGGGGTGACCCTTTCTCAACCCTTTTTCCGTGAACCCCAAAGACGGATTATTGAGGGGTGAAGTGTGTTAATCGGCCTAATATCGGATATCCACTCCAACCTGGAAGCCCTTCAAGCTGTGTGGAGGAAAGTGAAAAGGACAGATGTAATCTTCTGCATGGGAGATTTAGTGGGCTATGGGGCGAGTCCCAATGAAGTCGTCGAATTCTTCATGGAGCAGGTTGAAAAGAGAGAAATTCTCTGTGTGAGGGGAAATCATGACAGCGCTGTTGCTTTTGGCACTGATTGGGGGTTTAACCCCTATGCCAGAGCAGCTGTGAGATGGCACCAGCGGGTTATGAGCACTGAAAATATCGAATTTTTGATGAGATTGCCAGTGAGACAGCTCTTTACTGATGACACCGGAAGGAGTTATCTCATAATCCACGGTTCCCCGAGGGCACCTTTAGACGAGTATCTGTTTCCCTGGCTTCCGGATGGTGAGCTCAAAGATGTCCTGAGCTATGTAAGGCAGGATGATTTGGTTGTTGGTCATACGCATATACCAATGCTTAGGGAAATCGAAGGGAGGAGAATAATAAACCCGGGAGGTGTTGGGCAGCCAAGGGATGGGGACTGGAGGGCGGCGTATGCTCTCATTGATACAGAGACTCAGGAGGTTATTTTTGAGAGGGTTGAGTATGACATCGACAAAGCTGCGGAAAAAATAATCAAAGCTGGATTACCCAAGTTTTTGGCTTACAGACTTTACGAAGGATATTAGGAGGACTTTGCGGTTCTTGCCCTTCTGAGCTTGGACTTAACCCCCAGCTTTGAGGAGTCAATTATTATCACTTCTCCAATGCTCTTGACTGCACTAATCGGGATTAAAAGCAACCCCTCGTGGTCGGTAACAAATTCGCTTGTGTCCAAATCCTCATCCGGCTCAGCTACAATTACAAGCAACTCGCCGGTTTCTTCATCAAAGCTCAAATCATAAACCCATCCGAGCCTTATCCCCGTGTCTGTAATGAGCTCAACATCCCTAAGCTTCGAAGCCTTTATCTTTACCATCTCTGCCACCTCTCTAAACTACCTGCTTTTTGTATAAAAACCTTTTCTGCATATTCTGCATACAAAAGTCGAAAAGTGAAAGAGAACTAACCTGTGAAGTAATCCATCTCCCTCCTCTCTTTAGGTGCTTTCCTGCTCTCTTCAAACTGCTTATAGTAATCCATCATGTATTTTGTAACACTTGGCTTTATCTTTTTCATGGCCTCCTCAAAGTCCCTACGCGAGACCCTGAGTGTTTCAAGGAACTCTTCGCTTTGTTCTTCTACCTTTGAGGTTTTTGCAACTGCTCTTCTTAGTGCATTCATTGCCGCCTCCCTCGCGAGTGCTGCTATATCTGCCCCAGTATACCCCTCAAGCTTTCTGGCAAGCTCCCTTAAGTTTACATCTTCCGCCAGGGGCATCCTTCTTGTATGAACTTTCAGAATCTCGTATCTTGCTTTTTCATCTGGCGCTGGAACTAAGATTAGCCTGTCAAATCTTCCCGGCCTTAACAGTGCCGGATCCAGAATGTCTGGTCTATTTGTTGCGGCAATGACAACGACACCGCTATTCTCCTCCAATCCATCCATCTCCGTGAGGAGCTGATTGATCAGCCTATCAGTAACCCTATTCACATCGCTCCCCCTTACTGGAGCAATGGCATCAATCTCATCGATGAAAACCACCGTTGGTGAGGCCTGCCTTGCCTTCC
>DQUR01000072.1 GCA_015662175.1 Thermococcus paralvinellae
CATAACCCTGAAAAACTCGGCACAACCGAAACAATAATACTCCGAATAAGACTGCCCCGCGTGTTGCTTGCATATCTGGTGGGTTTAAGCTTGGCTTCAGCCGGGACAGCTTCCCAGGCCCTCTTCAAAAATCCCCTCGCAGATCCCTATATTCTGGGAATAAGTGGAGGAGCCGCTGTGGGTGCAGCGCTGGCCGCTTTATATTCCCCAACGCACATGGGAATTTTTGCCCTCCTTGGGGCTTTAACTGCCGTTATAATTGTTTATAACATCTCAAAAATTAACGGGCACATTCCGGTGGATACGCTTTTGTTGGCGGGAATAGCCTTTGGATTTTTTGCTCATGCCATCACCTCTTACCTTCTCTATGTTGGGAGGGAAAGGATTCACCTAGCGATATTCTGGCTTATGGGGACATTTAACGGTACCACGTGGGATGATGTTAAGCTTATACTTATGCCCTCCGTTGTTGGCTCATCATTCTTAATGTTAAAGTGGAGAGAATTAAACCTCCTGCTCTTAGGGGAGGAGAGCATAGCACTTGGGCTGGACTTAAATTTTTACAGGAAGGTGATAATATTCGTGATCTCTTTGCTGACAGCATTTGCCGTTGCAACGAGCGGAATAATTGGGTTTGTCGGACTTGTGAGTCCCCATGTCATGCGTCTAGTGTTCGGGCCAAATCACAGGAGGCTTTTGCCAGCCGCAGCTCTCTTTGGAGGTTCGTTAATGGTCTTTGCGGATTTGCTTGCGAGAACAATCATAAAACCGGCCGAAATCCCCGTGGGAATAGTAACCGCGCTGTTTGGAGCGCCCTTTTTCATGTATCTTCTCATGAAGCGTAAAAGGGGTGAGCTTTATGCTTGAAGTTAGGCTATCCTTCTCATATGGAAGGCGAGAGGTTTTGAAAGAGGTTGAATTTTCCGCTCAAAAGGAGAGACTTTTGGCGATTATTGGGCCTAACGGAGCAGGAAAATCAACCCTGCTCAAATGTATGGTCGGAATTCTCAAACCAAGAGGATACGTAAAGCTCGATAACACCAATTTACTCAAACTAAAACCCAGAGACAGGGCAAAATTCATAACGTACGTCCCTCAAAGCTCCATCCCCGAGTTTGCCTTCACGATTGAGGAGTTTGTTGAGATGGGAGCATATGCCACAAGAGGTGACATTAGAGATGCCTTGGAGAGGGTTGGAATGTGGGATAGGAGGAAGGAGTTTGTGACAAATCTAAGCGGGGGGGAGTATCAGCTTGTACTTATAGCGAGAGCTTTGGCACAGGGAAGCGAAGTTATCCTTCTGGATGAGCCAACTTCCCACCTGGATATCAATCATGCACTCCTCATAATGGCACTATTGGAAGAGCTTAAACGGGAAAAAATCATCATCTCTGTTATGCACGATCTTAATTTGGCATTGCAGTACTCTGATGAGATTATTCTGCTGAATATGGGAAAAGTCGAGTGGAAAGGAAATACTAAGGAACTCAACTCAGAAATTTTGGAAAGGGTCTACGGGGTTAAGGCCAGGATAATTGAAGTCGAAGGCAAACCAGTGGTTGTGGCAGAAGTTTAGGATTTTAGGGCTTTTAGGAGCTCATGTAAGATTTCTTCTGCCGTCTTTTCCCTGTTCTCTACGCTTAAAACATAGAGCTTTCCTCTGTCTTTGAATTTATTCACCCACCTCCTGTGCAGAGTTGCCAGTAAAGGCTTTTCACTCTTTAATGCCTCCTCCACGGCTTTTGCAAACTCCCTGCTTTTAAATTCCATTGCACCAATTTCGTCAATGATTATGATGTTAGCATTCTGCAAAGCCCTCCTTATTGCGGAAACACCAACCCTATTTAAATCCCCAACATTCACAGCGTACCTTCCAACCCTGGGGTAACCTTCACCAGCCAATGCTAAAATGCCCTCCTCACCGCTATCAAGCGCTTTGATCTTAAATCCAACCCTCCTTCCACCCTTTCTGATCTCCTGTGTTATCATACCTCCGACTTTAAAGCCCCTATTTTGGAGTTCCCCCGCGATTTTGAGAGCAAGGGTTGTCTTTCCAACACCCGGCATCCCTGTTACGAAGATTTTCATGATACCACACCATGAAAAGGTATTATCAGGGAAATTTAACAGTTTGGGTGGATAAAGCTTAAATCAAAGATTTGAGAGGTTCATTGGGTGGTAACAATGGAGCTTAAGTACAAACCAGAGGAACTTACAAAGCTTCCAAGAAGCGTTGAATATAAGGATGGAAAAGTC
>DQUR01000265.1 GCA_015662175.1 Thermococcus paralvinellae
GGCCCGCCGGGAAGGGACTACCATTTCCTGTGGGTCAAGATAGTTATTCTCACAGGGGTCGTGGGTGCAATCTACCTGGTGCTGAGACTGAGGAGGTGAGGTAATGAGGGCCCAAATAAGGTGGGAACTTGAGGATCCCTACAACCTCATCGTCTTCATGTTCGGCTTTATCATGCTCGGCATCACCTTCTTTTCCGGCCTCACGAGCAACGATACCGTGTTCATGATAGTCGGACCGGACAGCGTAATAGTTTCCGAATCTGCCAAGAACATTGGCCTCACCCTTCCGAGACTGGGGGTTGAGGAGTACACGATATTTGCCCTCACTGGAGCGTTGCTGGTTTCGCTGATGCTCAGGTACGACAGAGATACTGGGGTTGCCAAAAGCGTCTACAGCTTGCCCGTCAGGAACCACTCCGTGGTCCTTTCGAAGGCACTTTCCGCCATGGTGCTGCTCTTCCTCGCCTCAATCCTGCCGGCCTTTCTGGCGTTCTTCTACATTTACGGAGATGCCCCGAACCTCGTGAAGAAAGCTCTCCTCGAGGAGGGCTTTTTGGCAGGCTACATCCTCTACTGGGTGATGATGGTGCTCTATGTGGTGTCCCTGTCTGCCCTGGTTGCGATGCTCTTCCCGAACACCTTCGCCTCCCTCTTGGGATGTATAACCCTCCTTTACGTTCCCCTCGTGCTCAAACTTAGGAGCCTTCCCCCTGCGATAATTGACGATACATTCTTCAAAGCCTACGCGACTCAGTTTTACCCCGCCGACAGGATAGCGGCGTTCCTTGACGGTTCCTTCTACGTGGGGCTTCTCCTTCCTGTGGTGATGCTGGGGATAGCTCTAATACTCAGCGAGTGGAGGGACGTCTTATGAGGCTCCTGAAGGCGGTACTGCTGTCGGTGGTCATCATGACCCTCCTCGTGTTCCCGATAGAGAAGAACGTGCTGACCCAGCCAATTTCTGAGGTCATCCTCGTGGAGCAGGGGATCATCGTGCCCTCCTCAGGAATTGCCATGCTGAGCTCCAGCGCGGACGATGGAACGGGCTACACCGTCAGGGTCTTCGACCCCGAAAGCGGAAGGACACTCCTTGAGAGGAACGTGACTGGCAGCTTCAGGGGCAGGGTCATGCTGGAGCATTCTGGCCCCTACTACTTCTCGGTCCGGACCATGACGCCCGTGACGATAGCGGTGAGGGTCATCAACAGGTACCCCTCGGTAGCGGTGCTCAACATAAGATACGGTCTGGGAGCAATGAGTGCCTTCCTACTGGCGGTTATCCTGCTGATGGAGGGGCGGAGAAAATGATAACCGCGAGGAACCTCACCAAGCGGTTCGGAAGGCTGGTCGCCCTGAATTCGATAAACCTTGAAATCGATGAGGTCCCAACGGCGGTGGAAAATCAACGTTCCTCAACCTCTGTGCCGGCCTGTACAGGCCGAGCAGGGGAGAAATCAAAGTGTTGGGAGAAAACCCGTGGAGCAACAATGGACTGAGGAGAAGAATAGGGGTTTCCTTCGATCCTCCTGCGCTTCCAAAACACAGAACAGCCAGGGAATGGCTTGGCTACCTGGCGGAGATCAAGAGATTGGATGAAGAGGAAGTCCTTAAGGCGGCGGGACTGTTCTCCGCGGTGAAATACCTCGACAGGAAGATGGGAGAGTACTCCGCCGGCATGCTCAAAAGAATCAGCCTCACTCAGGCTTTCCTCGGAAAACCGGAACTGGTGCTCCTGGACGAGCCACTGGCGAACCTTGACCTGGGGGGAATCAGGGAAGTAGCGGAAGTCATAGGCGAGCAGGCGGAAAAGGGAGCCAACATGGTCGTGGTCTCCCACATCTGGCGCCCGCTGGTTGAGTTTGCGGACAGAATCGTTGTGATAGCCGCGGGGAGAGTGGTGCTGGCGGGAACTCCTGGGGAGGCAATCCCCCAAATTGAGGAGATTTAACCACACACCATTCACCCACCGTCCTCTCTATCTCCTCACTAACCCTTTTTCTGTCTTTCTTATCAACAACCAGGAAGATTTCCTGAACACTGCCATCACTCTTCGCCAAAAGCTTTAATCCTGTCAACGTTTCTCTGACAACCTTTATCTCGAAGCCCCTTGAGTCGCTTGCATAGATTCTCCCCGGGATTACTTTCTTAACTTCCTTTATCTCTGCAATCTCTTCAAGAGCTGGCAGAATGCCTTTGAGGAGATGGTGTTCAAGCTTAACGCCTTTTTTGATATGTTTAGGCATCTCTAAGCCATCTCCACCCATTATAAAGTTTAAAATCCGTTATTTATTCTAAATCTGCATTTATAAACTTGATGTAGCCTGCTATAAACATGCATAAGAAAGAACTCAACATAAGAATTAGATACTGCCACACAAAACTTAGAGCCTCCCAAAGAGAACCTTCCCACCCCATTGTGTAATCTGATAGGACAACGTCTCCGTTAGCGTTAATTCTCATGCCTGAACTCTCGGGCATAGTGTTACAATCCCCAATGCACACTTTTCTAACGGCTATTTTTGAGACGATTCTTTTATACCATTCTCCTGGCACAAAGAGTGTGAGCTTTCTGTATATGTAATTTGAGTTTTCACGGTACCGGATAATTATATCGTACATGTCTATTTTTTCATTAAGTGTACCGCTGATTTTTATTCTCTCTTCAAGTGAAGTTAAACCACCTGTGCGCTCGAGGGTTAGTCCATAAGGTTCAAGTTCTTCCTGTAGTTCTTTGAAAGCAATGTTGCTAGCAGCTTTGAACACAAAGAATGGATATACCATCTCAGCAAGTATTACAAGGAGTAAACCAAGAATCAGCGTGTTTTTCGGGTTCTTAATTAAAATCGAGATAAATATGCCAGTGCTCAGATAAATGAGGGTATAAAGAAAGGTTATAGGAAAAAGCACACTCAAAACTTTTAAATCAAAGAGCGTTACGGGAATGCCTTTAACTAAAGCCAAGCCAATGCCTGTTATGTAGAAGATTAAAAGACCGATAAATACTGTGACTAATGCTCCCAAAAACTTACCGATGTAAAACTGATCTCTATAAAGAGGATGGCTTAAAGTTACCCTAATCGTCCCCTTTTGGATTTCTTGGTTTATTAAGTCAGCACCAAGAAGAATGCCTAGGAAAGGTAATACTTTTACAAGAACTTGGTGAAAGGGAAGGAAAATCCTTGTAAAGGGTGAAATCATGCTTCTGAGCTTGCCTGCGAGCTGTAGAAGCTGAGGATCATCAAAAGCATAACTCCCAGAGGAAACATTGTAAATTGCTAAAACCGCAAATCCAACGAAAATCAAAAGTATCCCTGTAAATCTCTTCGTTTTTATGTTTGTTTGGATATCCTTTAGTACTATATTAACTGTTGGACTTAGGTTCATAGTTATTAATTTGAACTTTAGATTTAAAAATTTATTGACAAAAATTTTATATACTAATAAACTGAAATTACTAATAAACTGAAATAATAAACGAACCTCACTCGGAGGTGTGATGAGATGAAAAAGTTGCTCACAGGAATGCTCCTCCTTGGGAGCCTCTTTTTGAGCTTAGCGGCGGCTGCAAATGGAATATCTCTACTGAGCTGTTGGTATCCATGGGACTACGACACTGATGTTCACCAGTGGAATGATAATGAGTGGGTCTGGGCAGGAGTTCGCGGACAGGTTGAGATCTGTGACGGAGAATTCCAAAGAATTCTCACCAACACAGTAAGACATACTGCATATTGGAAGGGAGTAAATGTTGATCCCAGTAGGGATGTGATTAGACGTGCATATCCTGAATATGCTGTGACACAAATCCATTACAGAAGAATAAATGGCGACGACGGATATGCAACGGCATATATACCAAACTTCTACCGTTAGGGGGGCAAAAGTATGAAAAAGCTTGCTATCTTTATTTTTTCTCTTTTGCTCTTTTCTCCTGCTTATGCTCTTCCTTCATGGTTTAAGGAAGGGGTTTATGTGAAGTATGCTCTTCTGATGCCTGAGGATAGGGGCTCGAGAGATTTTCAAATATTTACCCTTCACCCGGCTTTACTCAGTTCCGACGTTTATAAAAAGCTCTTACAGGTTAATGAAAGGTGGAAGGACGCTCCAGAGGTTAGCAAGGTGCGGGAAGATAAACCCATTGGTCTTTTTGTTTATGGTGATGTTTTTCTGGTTTTTAGAGTTGTTAATGTTACCGGCGAGAGTGCACTGATTAACGTGACTCTTGAACTTTACAACATCAGCGTGAACTTCTGGCGTCCGCTGGATGCTTTGAATATTTCCACACTTTTAACCCTTAATTTGACGGATTTAACATACTGGGATAAGAACGGGAGCGTGATTGGGACACCATCATTCTTCATTGACCCCCAAAACCCACCGAAAAAAGGTGATTTAATTGTGAAAACGAGCCTTCTAAAGAATTATGGGGTTCATATCGACGGAGATTTGATAGTCAAGAATGTTTCTTACACTGTGCATATAAATCGGACACTCTTAACCTATGTGAGAAACTTTACTCCTCCATATATAACGGTGGTGTCAAATAAAGAACCTCTTATCTGGGCTGTAGGAAATGGGAGCCTATCTAGCTCGTCTTCTTTCGAGGCGATCTATGATTTTGATTCTGGTTTAATGATCGGGCTCATGCCCTCTTCTCAACCCTCAGAGTTTCTTGCCCTTGGGATTATTGAGTCTAGTTTTTTAGATTACACTGCCACAAAGAACCTTCATAAGCTTCATAAGAGTGGGGAGGATAGTGTTAAGTGGTGGCTTCAAGGGTTTAATCTTTATGAAACTAATATAGAGTTCTGGGAGCCTAAAAAGGTTGAAGCTCCAGAAAGCAGCATGAAGTACTTCTTTATTGTCGGGCTTTTCTTGTTGATCATAATACTTGTAAAAAGACTTATGGGGGAAAGAAAATGAAGAAAACATGCGTTATCTTACTCATGATGCTCCTGCCTTCCGTTTGCGCTCTTTCTTCATGGTTTAAGGAGGGAGCTTACGTAACTTATGCAGCATTCCCTTATAGGGATAGACCATTTCCCACGGCAATAATGCTGACAGAGAACGATGTCATTCTGGAAGCCCATGGAAACGTCACCTTAACATTCAATATAACCAGGATATCCGGGAGCATCGCATATATAAACGTAACCCTCAAGCTTCTTGATGTTGAGATAAAACCCGAAGGAGAGCGCTTTAGAGAGATGGTATTCTCTGAGGTTTTAACCCTTGATCTGAAAAACCTAATGTACGTAGAGAATGGAACTCCCGCTGGAAAGCCTATCTTTTTTATTGATCCAAAAAATCCTCCTCAATTGAATGAAACAATCTTCGGAACCGGTATGAGAGTCGAAAATGTGACTCCCTCATTCCTTGCCCCAATAGTTTACGCTGGCAAAGTGAAAAGCGGTGTTGAGCTGGAACTTAGGGGGTATAACGCAACTACAGAAGTTTCGAGAATCCTCGGCATTGAGGTTAGGGGAACATTCTATGACATGATGGATGGCGTAGAGAGGAGCACATATGATAACTCAACGGGTTTGCTTCTCTGCAATTTTCCTCCCGTTACCTATGAAATAAAGAAGATGGGCTTTAGATATGCCCACTTTTATGACCAGCTTGCAATGCACCGTTTTCTCGTGCAGCTGAAGCGTCGTGAAGTGGTAAAGGAGAACCATGCCTACTGCGGCAGGGGGATGAACCTCTACAAAACGAACATTCCCATACCATTTGAAGAGTACGTGTGGGTTGAGGGTGAGCAGAATTGGAAGGGCATGCTTATTGGAGCGGCGATAGGAATATTGGCGATCATTATCGTGCTCATAAAAATCCGGAGGTGATAGCTTGAAGACGCAATTGAATTGGGAACTAAATGATCACCTGAATCTGCTTGTCTTTATGTTTGGTTCCATACTTACGGGAATAACCTTCCATATTCACCTCCTTGAAAGGGGAATAAACTTCTCGGTTAATCCCCCAACGATCTCGCAGATATTTCTTGAATCGATGAGAGCGCTTGGATTAAGCTTCCCACGACTGGCAGAGGATATCTACACGATCTTGGTAATTACAGGGGTTCTACTTTCTTCACTTACACTTCGCTACGATAAGGACACTCGGTTGGCTATGAGCATCTACAGCCTTCCTGTAAAGAACTACAAGCTAGTGCTGACCAAGTTCATTGCATCCTTTATCCTCCTATTTTTGTCCGTGATTATTCCTTTCTTTCTGACTTTATTTTATACCTACGGGGACGCTCCGAATCTGCTTAAAGGAGCATTGTTTGGGGAAGGGTTTTTCATTAGTTACTTCATGTTTTGGTTGCTGGCGTGCGTATACGTGATATCTCTCTCAAGCCTGATAGCGGAGCTCTCGCCCAATCTGTTTGCATCGCTCCTTGGGGGTATAACTCTGCTGTATCTCCCAAAGATACTTAATATAACCTATCTACCTCCAGCAGTGCTCAATTCGGCATTTCTAACTTCACAAACTGCCTTTGGTAGTGTGGCTCAAAAAGTTCTCATGCTGGTGGATAAAGCCTTCGTTTCGTGCATTCTAATACCCTTGGTGTTACTGGGGATGACACTCTTAATAAGTGAATGGAGGGATGTGGTGTGAGGCTGTTAAAGGCTATCTTAATTTCGATTCTTATCATCACAGTCTTTTCACTTGCTATCCAAGAGAAAATCCTTCAGAAGCCCTATTCACAGGTTATCTTAACGGGAAGAGGGTTCGTTGTTCCTTCTGCAAGGGTTATTCTCCTAAACACGAACCCCAAGGGTGGCGAGTATATGATTGCAATCTTTGACCCCGAAGCGAATAAAACGATATTCCTAAGACGGACCGATAGACCGATTAACAAAGAGGTAACGCTTCCACATTCTGGACCTTACTACGTTCTTATAGATTCCGAACTCCCCGTCGTCTGTGCTCTTAAAGGCGTGGCAAGCTATCCATCAAAAGAGATTTTGAACATTGAATACGGCATGGGTGGAGTTTCTGCACTTTTATTAGCTGGTATAATTCTCTTGGAGAGAAAAAGAAATGATAAAAGCTGAGAATTTAACTAAAAGGTTTAGAAAGCTTACTGCTTTGGATTCCATAAATCTCGAAATAGAGGAAGGCTTCACCCTTATACTCGGTCCTAATGGAGGTGGAAAATCAACGTTCCTCAACCTGTGTGCCGGCATTTATAAACCCACAGAAGGGAGAATTGAGGTTTTTGGAGAAGAACCGTGGAGCAACGAAAAAGTCAAGAAACGGATTGGTGTTTCTTTTGATCCTCCTGCTTTACCGAAGCACCGCACAGGCTTAGAGTGGCTTTCATATATTGCCGAGCTCAAGGAAGTTGAGAAAAGCGAAATAATAAGTGTTGCCAAGCTGTTTTCAGTGAAACCTTTCTTAAACAGAAAAATTGGGGAGTACTCTGCTGGAATGCTTAAAAGACTAAGCCTTTCTCAAGCTTTTCTTGGCAATCCAGACTTTATCTTACTTGATGAGCCATTGGCAAACCTTGACTTCAAAGGGATTAAAGAGATAACGGAGGTTCTAAAGAGGATTATTGAAGATGGGACAAACATGATTGTAGTTTCCCACATATGGCGACCTCTCATAGACGTGGCCAACAGGGTCGTTGTAATTGCTGCAGGAAAGGTAGTTTCTGATGGCGAGCCCAAGGATATTCTGCCAAAAATTGGAGAAATTTAGGAGGTGGTAGTGTGAGATGGTTGAAAGCTGTTATGATTCTAATCATATTCCTTGCACATGTTCCCCTTGGATTATCTGGAAACGATGTAATGCTTAAAATTGATTCGATTCCGATAGGGGCTGAGGTTAGCATTGAAGGCATGAATAACACTTTTCGCGCTCCAGTTATTTTAAGCATATCAGAGGGGGAGAGGATAATAAAAATTTCCAAAGGAGCATATACGGTTCTTTACAACCTCTCCATTAGCGAAGGGGAAATTCTAACGCTCTTGGTGGACTTTGGAAAGATAGAAACAGCCATTGGAAAGGTTTTCATAAATGTCACAATAAAATACGGCTTCAACATAACGGTGCCAACAAAGGAAAAGGAATATGAACCTCCAATGGCTACTCCAACTTGGGAGGGTTGCGGCGGAATAACAATGGAAGGGCCGAGGAACCCACCAATGGTGATTTACCAGTTCAATCCAGAAGATCCTTATTACCAGCTTATCCTCAACAGAACTCCCATAAGAC
>DQUR01000115.1 GCA_015662175.1 Thermococcus paralvinellae
AAGTTCTAAGTGACGATGAGCTTAAGCCGATTGTAGGAATTCTGAGAAAAGAAGGATGGGCTACAGTCAGAAAAGAGAATGGAGAGCTTGTTCTTGAGATTACAGAGAGGGGTAAAATGGCAGTAAGTGAGAGCAGACCCATAGACAGGGTTCTCAAAATTCTCGCTGAGAGGGGGGAAGTTGAAGCCAGAGAGATTGAAGGATTGATTCCATTAAATGAGCTCAAGAGGAGAAAAATTGCCGAGGTTGAGTTCAAAACGAAGAGAGAGGTTGAGATAACAGGGGAAGGGATCAGGCTGGTGGAAAGGGGTCTGGAACTCAGAGAAGAGGTCTCAGTTCTTACGCCCGATCTCATAAAGAGTGGCAGATGGAGGAACGTTGAGTTCAAGCGTTTCAACATTAAGGCACCCGTTAAAAGGATATATCCTGGTAAAAAACAACCTTACAGGGCTTTTCTTGATAGGATCAGGAGAAAGCTTATTGAGATGGGCTTCATTGAGATGACGGCTGAAAGTCTGATTGAAACGCAGTTCTGGAACTTTGATGCCCTGTTCCAGCCCCAGAACCATCCAGCCAGAGATTGGACAGACACGTATCAGCTTAAGTATCCAAAGTACGGTTCTTTACCCCAGGAAGAGCTCGTTGAGAGGGTTAAAGCTGCCCACGAACATGGTGGGACAACTGGCTCAAGGGGTTGGGGTTACAAATGGGATCCAAGAATTGCCATGATGTTGATGCCAAGGGCTCATGGAACAGCACTAAGTGCCCGCCAGCTGGCAAAAGGTGTCCAGATCCCGGGGAAGTACTTTGCCATTCAGAGGGTATTCAGGCCGGATGTCCTGGACAGGACTCACCTGATAGAGTTCAACCAGGTTGAGGGGATAGTGATTGCGGAGGAACTGACATTCAAACACCTTCTTGGAATACTAAAGCGCTTTGCCACCGAGGTTGCAGGAGCAAAAAAGGTGAAGTTTCTGCCCGATTATTATCCATTCACAGAGCCCAGTGTTCAGATGAGTGCCAAACATCCTGAACTTGGCTGGGTCGAGTTCGGTGGTGCTGGAATTTTCAGAGAGGAAATGACAAAACCCCTTGGCATTGACGTTCCAGTGATTGCATGGGGGATTGGAATTGACAGGTTAGCGATGTTTAAGCTTGGAATAGACGACATAAGGTACCTCTTCAGCTATGACCTGAGATGGCTCAGGGAGGCCAAGATAATTTGGTAAAATTATAAAAAAAGTAGAGAAATCACTCGCTCAATGGGTAGAGTGAGTCTCTGTAAATAGCCCTAACTGTATCCTCCGTAACCTCAATTGGGGCTAGGGCTAAGAGACCACTCAATCCAGGTGTCTCCATTGCCAACTTGGTGAGCTTCTCGATGTCATCCTCGCCGAAGCCAACGTCGGTGAGCTTTTCTTTTATACCTACGCTAAAGAGCCATTGTTCAATTCTCTTTGCAACGAATTCCGCCTCTCCCGGGTATCCTTTCGCTTCGGGAACAATTGGCTTGTAAATCTCTGCCAACACCTCCGGTGTTGCCGGGTAGATGTGCTTTACCACCGCTGGCAAGAGCATCGCCAATCCAAGTCCATGCGGTAATTCAGGTTTAACAGCACTCAACGGGTGCTCCAAAGCGTGAGTGAGGTGCAGTAATCCGTTGTCAAAGGAGATGCCAGCTATGGCTGAGGCATAGAGCAGATAGTATCTTGCCTGCAAGTTCTCCGGGTGAGCCAAAGCCTCTGGCAGGTAGCGGGAGATTAACCTAACGGTCTCCTGTGCCAGGAGAATTGAGTAGGGGCTTGCCACCTTTGTAGTTGCGGCCTCATTAACGTGGTTTAAGGCATCGACTGTAACATACCTTGTCTGGTTTGCTGGGAGCTTTGTCAAAAGGGCCGGGTCATCGATTGAGTAGAGTGGGTATATGACGTCATACGCAATAGCAGGCTTGTACTCCTTCTCGAGAATTGACGCAACGGCAAATCTATTTACTTCAGTTCCAGTTCCGTGGGTGGTGTTTATAGCGATTATTGGCTTGGCCTTCGTTGGGGTGAACTTGAGCTCATATAGATCTCTTCCGGTCTTGTCCGGATACTCCAAGAGGATTGCGACACTCTTTGCGGTGTCAATGGGGCTTCCTCCACCTATACCGATAACAGCTTGGGCACCAAACTCCACACCCATCTCTTTAGCTTCGTCAATCATCTCAACTGTTGGGTTGGGACCAACCTTATCATAAAGAACGTATTCAATTCCAGCCTCTTCCAATGCAGGCTTAACAACGTCCCAAGCGCCACACTTCTTATATGAACTCCTACCTGTGACCAATATAACTTTCTCAATGCCCCTGTTTTCCTTTAGATCCTTAGCTATGTCGTAGAATTTGTTTATGGCGCCAACACCGAAATAGTCTATTGTCCTGCATCTCAACTCAAAAACTTGGTTTATGGGAACTTTTGACTCCCACAACATGTACATCCCCCCAAACATGTTCATTGAAATATTGGAAATTATGGTTTAAAACCATTTCTTAAACCAAAGGTTATAATAATGAGCTACAATAGTATAAAAAGGGAGATTGTGCAATATATTTTGGACTATAATGTTAAAATTTGTACTACAAAGTACACTATTGTTAAAACGAAATTCGGGCTTGCAAAGGAAATAGGCCCCATGATAAAACCGACGTGCCATCCTCAGACCTTACAGAGCGCTTACTATGAACTTCGTGTTTCTTCATCGTCTCCTGATCGCAAGCCTGTATTGGTTATCTCTCAGTTCCAATAATTTCCTGTGGACTTCCGCTATTGTTGGGAGTTTCACCACGTATTCATCTTCCGGCCCCAGTGGGCGTGGATTTTTGGCAAGGTACTCTGGACTGCCCATCAACCTCTCCACGCGCTCCTGCACCACATCCAGCAAATTCCGCTCCAGGCTAACCAATACCATCGCTTCCCCCAAGCTCATCTTCCCTTCCTTGACGGCCTTCCTGATGTTTTCCAGCTCCTCAAACATCTCGCCCGCGTGCTTCTCCACCAGCGAAAGCTTATTCACGTGCTCCTCAATCTTCACGAGGTTGCCCTTCACCCAGTGCTCCCCCAAAACTTCTATCGCAACCTCCGCCACGTGCTTCCTCGCCAACAGTATGTTCCTAAAGTTCTTTAATTCACCCATCGGAACTCCGCCGAGCTTCCTATACGTGTAAGACTCCACAGCATTCTCGAACCACCTGTCCAGCCATGCCGCTAGTTTTGAGGCAATAACTTTCTCTCCCGGCACTTTCTTCTTGGATTCCACCCCTTTCTGCACCTGCTTGGGCTTCGGTGTAGCTTTTCTCCCGCTGATCTCTGCCAGGAACTGCCTGAACTCCTCAAGCTCTGGCTCTATGTCGATGCCCGCGTTCCTGAGGACGA
>DQUR01000165.1 GCA_015662175.1 Thermococcus paralvinellae
CCCTCTATGCCTTTTCGAAAGTTGTAACAGATTAGATGCTCCAGCTTCCCTCTTTCTTCAGCACTTCCCTTGCCCTAAAGAGACCTTGAGCAACGCACTCTTCTAAGGACTTCCCCTTTGAATAATAAGCTAAAAATCCACCGGCAAAGGCATCGCCCGCCCCGGTGGGATCAACAATTTTATCTATGGGCAGGGCTTGAAATTCTGCGAATTTTTCCCCGTCATAGATGAGAACACCTTTTTCTCCCCTCGTTACCACCACAATTTTGGCCCCCCACTCATGGAGAAGTTTGGCCGCTTCCCGGATGTTGTCCGTTTTGGTTATAACCTTTGCCTCCCTTTCATTTGGGAAAATTATTTCTGCACCTCCCACAATCTTCTTTAAAAGCCCGGTTTTTGTTTCGTAGTCTTTCATATATGTTGGGTTAAAGTCAAGGCTTATTCTTTTATCTTTCAGGCGTTTAATCAGTTTCAATTGTTCTTCCGGTGGGATTGGTGCTATGTGGAAAATCTTGGCACTCATGTATTCCTCCGGAATTTCAATTTCACCCATCCTTTGGGCAACTCCCATGTCAACGGGAGCATCAACAGCCCCATCCTCGTGATATATTATGTAGATGTGAATTGTCCTCCCCTCAAGGATGCGAACTCCCCTGATGTCTAAAATCTCACCCAGTTTTTTCAGCCACTCTTCTGGGAAATCTTTGCCAACCTTTGTAACCAATCCTACTTTTGCACCGCTTAGGGCTGCTGAAGTGGCAACGGCAGCGGCTGCTCCTCCCGGATGCAGGATCTCTTTCCTTCCGGGAAATCTGATGTGATCTATTGAGACGTGGCCGATAACAACTAAATCCAACCTCATGTCGCCCACCCTCAACTTGACGGATTGCTTTATTTACCTTTTGGCCATTGAGTAATTCTTTTCTACCTTCCTTATTTCGTGTAGATGAGCATCGAAAAGATTTAAAAGGCAGAAATGAACTTTAAATTAGGTGATTAAAATGGAAGAAGTCTTCCAAAACGAGACTATAAAACAGATTTTGCTGAAATATAAAACAATATGGGCAATTGAACATGCCCAGAGTGTTCTTGGCTGGGATCTGGAGGTAAACATGCCGAAGGAGGGTATAACTGAGAGGAGTGTTGCCCAAGGGGAGCTTTCAGTATTAAGCCAAAAGCTGATCCTGGATAAAAAATTTGTTGAACTCGTTGAGAAGGCTGAGGGAAAAGACCTTAACGATTATGAAAGAGGCATTGTGAGGGTTCTTAAGCGTTCAATTAAGATAGCAAAGGCGTTTCCTCCTGAGTTCGTTAGGGAGATAAGTGAAGTCAGGAGCAAAGCAACGATGGCATGGGCAGAAGCAAAGGAAAAGAACGATTTTAAGCTCTTTGAGTCTCATCTCGATAAGATCATAGAGCTTTCAAGAAAAGCTGCCGATTACCTTGGCTATGATGAGCATCCATACGATGCCTTACTTGACCTCTATGAGGAGGGATTGAGGACTGTGGATCTGGAGCAAGTGTTTGCGAAACTTGAAAAGGATCTCCGTCCCATTCTTGAGAGGATTCTCGAAGAAGGGAAATTCCCAAGAGAGCATCCACTTGAAAAAGAGAAGTACGATATTGAAGCAATGAAAAAGATAAATCTTGAGATACTCAGGCTTTTTGGTTATCCCCTGGGAATAAGGGGTCGCCTGGATGTTTCGCCCCACCCATTCACAACAGGATTTGGAATAAGGGATGTCAGGATAACAACAAGGTATGAGGGTTTCGACTTTAAGAGAACCCTACTGGCTGTGGTCCATGAATTTGGACATGCCCTTTATGAACTTCAGCAGGATGAAAGGTTTATGTTTTCCCCGATAGCGGGTGGGGTTTCACTTGGGATTCACGAGAGTCAGAGCAGATTCTGGGAAAATATCATCGGCCGTTCGAGGGAATTTGCGGAATTGGTTTATCCTATTCTTAAGGATAACCTTCCGTTCATCTCAAACTACACGCCAGAGGATATCTATCTTTATTTTAACACTGTCAGACCGGATTTCATCAGGGTCGAGGCCGATGAGGTGACCTACAACCTGCACATTCTCCTGAGATATAAGCTCGAAAAGCTCATGATAAACGAAGGATTAAGGGCAAGTGAAGTTGCGGAACTCTGGAACGATGAGATGGAGCGTCTGCTGGGGATCAGGCCCAGAACGTACAGTGAAGGAGTCCTCCAGGACATACACTGGGCCCATGCAACAATTGGCTATTTCCCAACATACACTTTGGGCACGCTCTTGGCAGCCCAGCTGAGGGCATACATTCTTAAGGACATCCCAGACTTTTATGGGAAAGTTCAAAGGGGTGAATTTGAACCGGTGAAAGAATGGCTGAGGGAGAAGGTGCACAGATATGGCTCAGTGTATCCCCCAAAGGAATTGCTGGAGAGAAGCTTTGGAGAGGGTTTAAACCCGAAATACTTCATTGAGTATTTGAGGGAGAAGTATCTTGGATAGGCTCTATTTCAATTGCCACAACCCCAAATTTTTTCTCCTCTTCTTCACTGTAAAACTGTCTGTAAATTTTAACCCCCTCTTCTATGCTTTCAATTCCGGGTAAAACGTTCTCCAGGCCCTCTTTTTCGAGCATCTCTCTAAAGGAATGGTAAACCCTGAGATCCTTAACTTTGACTTTAAGCTTCCCCTCAAAGATTATAATGTCCCCTGGTTTAATTTGTCTGCGCTTTTCATCATATAACCTTCCCTCTATCCTTTTCTTCCCTTCAGCAATTAGTTTGAGGTACTTTTCCTGAAGCCCCATCTCCCATTCCATAAAATCACCTCAGAGCAGGTATCTGATTATCATTGGTGTGACCTTCAATATCTTAGCCAAGAGCTTTGGATGTTTTATGAGGGCTTTTATTGTCTTTGCATGTTTGTCGAATTCTGCCGTGTCCTCAATAACCTCTATCGCATCTTTACTTGATAAGATCTCGAAAAGCTTTTCAATTTGTTCCTGATTGAGATTCTTGAAGAGCTTCCTTGCCTTAAGTCCGAAGGAGATCTCGCGTTTTATGTCTTTGCAAAGCTTTTCATACTCCCAGGGTCTTCCATTGATGAGAGAGCAAGCGAGTGCATATGCGCAGTGCATTCCGTATGCAATTCCTCCAGCTGTTAGGGGCTTAATCTGCAGTGCCGCATCTCCCACCAGTGCAACGTTTCCTTTAATCCATGGCTTTCTAATGCCAAGTGCAACACTTCCAGCTTTAAACTCAACAACGTTGGTTTCCTTTAGCATTCTGGCCTTTATAAACCTGAAAAGGGCATCGAACCTTCCGAAGGTTCCAACCCTCGCTAAACTTTCATTCATCGGGGCAATCCAGAAGAAAAACTCATCATTGAGCTCCTTGTTTATCCAAAGCTCGACGAAATCCAGTCTCTCAAACTCCCCGACAATTTCAACTTCATAACCGCTTAAGAACTCTGCGTTGGTTTTTGCCCCGATTTCCTGGGCCACTTTGCTGTTTACACCATCAGCTCCAACATAAAAGTCCGCGTTTACCTCAAACCTCTCATTAAACCTCTGAAGGATGGCTTTTCCGTTTCTAAAGCCCAGAAATCTTGTGTTCAAATAATATTCGGCTCCTCTCCTCACCGCCTTCTCGGCTAGTCTTCTTTCAAGAATTTTTCTATCAACCATGTATGCCTGGGGTTCTTTTCTCTTAATCTCAAAGCGCTGTGTCTTGGAGTAGAAGACCGCACCCCTTAACCTGTTGATTATGGCCTCTCTGGGAAGGTTGAGCCCATTGTAACTCTCTGCCCCAATAATTCCGGTGCATGCCTTTTCACCAAAAGAGCTCTTTGACTCGATTACAGCCACTCTGTAATGTCTCGCAAGCAGGGTTGCTAAATAATTACCAACAGGGCCCCCACCGATGATCGCGATGTCATACTTCATCCTCAACCCTCAACTTATATGACCATTTAAATCCTATAAAGTTTAGCCAGGAATTGGAGTTTCAGAGGAGTTTCAGAGATGACCGTCCCGAGGTGGAAAAGTGGACATGCTGAAAGCTTACAGAATTGGAAGGAAATACCAAGTTCCGGAGAGAGTAAAATTCTAAGAATTCTCGAAGAAAAAATATGAGTATCCCAAGACGGTTAAACTCTTCAAAAACACCCGAAGGGTTGGACAAACTTTTCCAGACTTTTCTAATCACACACGCTTTGAAAACAACATTACGGGCTTTTACCGTCCAAAGAATACAAAGACTTACGCAAATAGCATCCAGAATTCCAAGCCATTATATCGGTTGCCAGATGGTCACATCAACTTACTGATGTGGTTAGTAGTGATTTCAGAGCCTATGACCGCTGTCTTCATTCTATCCCACCTGAAAAGCTGGAGAGGAGAAGGGTTTAGCTATTGCAACTCTTTTACCCTTCCTTTTCGTTCATTAAGAGTAAAATCTAACTCCGAACAAATTTATATCTAAAAATGGAGGAAAACTTTACTTTAAGTAAATAGAAAAGTTTATAAGGGTTAGTTGTTTTTTGTATATGGCAAACAACTTAAAGGGGCAACTATGTGAAATCCCGGTATAAACTGGAGGGAGAACAATGAACATAATAGAGATTGATAACCTGACCAAGATATATCCAGACGGCACAAAAGCCAATGATAGAATCTCGATTAACGTCAAAAAGAATGAAATCGTTGGGATTATAGGCCCCAATGGTGCTGGAAAAACCACTCTTATACGCCAGCTTTTAGGGCTCTTGAAACCCACTGAGGGTTCAATTAAGATTATGGGCCTTGACATATCGGAGAATCCGGAGATAATAAAGAGAACCGTCGCATATGTGCCTCAGTACCCCTTAAGCTTTCCGTCACTAACGGTTGGAGAGGTTCTTGACTATATCCTCCAGATGAGATATAAAGGCATGCCCTATGAGGAGAGACGGGAGAAAATATCCAAGGTTCTCGAGCTCCTTGGTCTAGACAATGCAATAAATTTTTTTGGGTATCAACTGTCGGGAGGCATGAGAAAGTCGCTTCTACTTGCCATGGCACTGGTTCAGGAACTCCCCGTTCTCGTGCTTGATGAGCCGACAAGCATGGTGGATATCGTTACAAAACATCGTCTCTGGAGAGTGATAAAGAACTCCAACCGCGAGGGAATCCTCATTGCCAGTCATGACATGAATGAAGTTAAGGAATTATGTGACAGGGTCTATCTCATTGTTTGTGGCAGGATAGTCGCCTCTGGCACGCCTGCAGATCTCGTCTCGATGATTAAAATGCCGACTGAAGTGCGCCTCATACCCGAGGAAAAGATACCTGAGGGCATCTTGCCTAGGAAGTACAATAAACGTGGAAATCTTTACGAGATGACCTTTGATACGTTGGAGACAGCTCTTAAAACTGTTGAAATGATCCTTCAAAATGCGGGAATTGCTTACCTTGAGATTGATTCTCCTTCCTTTGAGAACCTTGTGATAAACATTATCGGGA
>DQUR01000262.1 GCA_015662175.1 Thermococcus paralvinellae
CACTATCTTGTTGCCCTCAATGAGGATGTCCGCTTTGATAACTTCAAGGTTCTCGCCGTAAATTATGTAGCCGTTCTTGATTAGAATGCTCATAACCACCACCTTCTTTTTTAAGAGGGAATATTCAGAAGACAAGTTAAAAAGATGTCGGGAAAGAGAGAAAGCCGTTCCCCTCATTCCCAAGTTTCGTATGTATCGTCAATATCGATATTAAACGTATCTTGAACGTCTCTCCAGCATATATGCCACATCCGAGATACTCTACCACAAAACCGGTTTAATTGTGATGCTCTTTGGAAGTTTTCCTTTTAGCTCAACCTCATAGTGTTATCTTCCATTGTAACGTTGAATCGTTTAGTTCAGTATGGCTACAAATGGGTGAGAACACTGACATCATCAGTCCATGAAAGTGTCGTTTGAGGATATTACTTTCTGTGTGCCGTTTTCTATAATGATTTTCTAGGCCAAGGAGCCGTTAATGTAATTTTCTCTAATTATTTTGCCCAATTCCATGAAAATCACGTGGCTCTCAAAAGACTTAACGAATAGCCATCTCATTTTTCTTCACCAACTTGATCTCGACTTCTAACCATGAGCCTTCTGATACCTATCAAATATGCAAAAACAATGAAAAGCATCCAGAGATAAATGGAACTACGATCATAAGGACGTATAGATTGAATAATTCTTATACCCACGTATCCATCTACAATAATTGATAAAGTATATTCAGCTATTGACTTAATTTTGTTATTCCTTAAATAATAAGAAATGATCCCTGATATTGTGACATATAAAACCAATAGTGTTAAAATTTCAGTAATAGACAAAAAATGCTTCCATACCAAACCAATCACTAAGATGAAATGTAAAAAAACAAGAGATAGGACAACATATCTATTTCTTTCCAATTTCGCTCAACCCCCAATATACTATTCAATTATAACCAAACCCAGATTTGCTAATCTTCTACAAATAGTTTCTGCTTTCTCCCTACAAACTTTGTCTATGGTTTCTGAATACTTGTCCTCAAAGTACCAACAAATAATAGCACATATTGAAGGACCTACTGGCCACAATGGGGCAAATACACAAAAACCACATGTCCAGAAGTCACCTAATACCTTTTGACAGATTTTATTAACAGTCCACTTACAGACTTCCATAAATTTATCAATTGGAACAACAATTTTTGACTGAGCTATAATGGAGCCATATTTTTCTATGTTTTTCTGACCCAATAGAATCGTCAAAGAACCAACAACACGTATTTTGCCATCTAATGTTTCCTTCACATACACTCCATGTATTTCCTGAGTACCTGTTTCGACAGCGAGTACTTTATATATCCCCGTGGAGTTTCTTAATACTAATAAAAGACCTCTAAACTCTCCATTTTCCATGTACACCCTAAGTGGAACAGACATCTGTTCAATGATTTTGTTGTCCATTCTTATAAACCTAATATACGCCTTTTTAAACTCTGGGCGAATCACCATAATGCCCAATCTTGTTTTCATATCCGATATATCTTCTGATGATATTAAATGCATAGTGACAAAGTAGGCAGCTGGTCCTTTAAGTTCCTGCACTTGAATATCTCTGGAAAGAGTCATGTTTCCAGAACGGCATGGACATGCTGGGATTTGTTGAACAGTTGGTGTTTGTTCAGGAACATCCTCTGCACTTGCTAAAGCTGGGCTAACCACCAAGCCCAGCATTAACCCCAACAGCAAGAGGCTCAAAAGCCTTTTCATGGAACCACCTTCAAAATTAATGAAAACAAACTCATATTTAAATTTTACGCTTTACTATAGTTCTATTGTTTTTTTCCAAAGCGTCATAAAAGAAATTATTCAAAGAGTATTCAACAAATCACAAAACAGATTAAGCAAAAAGAAGAAAAAACAACTCAAAAGAGTTAAAAGATCAAACGAACATGCTCTTTAGCACGTCTGCACAGCCACAATTTCTCTCCTCCGGTATGCACGGAATACCCTTCCTCAGGATTTCCTGGACTTTGTAGTTGTTCTCTTTCATGACTTTGAGAACCTCCTGGGCATCCACGGGCTTGTCGGCCCAGACGTCGTAGTCGGTAACGGTTGCAACGTTCACGTAGCACATTCCGAGTTCTCTCGCCAGAACCACTTCAGGAACGAGGGTCATGCCGATTATGTGAGCGTACTGCCTGAACATGAAGCTCTCGGCCCTCGTTGAAAACCTCGGACCCTCTATACAGACGTAGGTTCCCTTTTCGTGAACATCGAAGTTCAGTTCTTTAGCCGTCTCGTAAAATATTTTCCCCATCTCCGGGCAGAAGGGGTCAGCCATGCTGACGTGGGCAACCCTTGGTCCATTGTAGAAGGTGTATTCCCTCTTTTTCGTGAAGTCAATGAACTGGTCAGTAATTACAATGTCCCCGGGTTTATACTCTTCTCTAAGGGAGCCAACGGCCGTTACACCAATAATTCTCTCAACGCCAAGTTCGTGAAGAGCCCAGATGTTTGCCCCATATGGCACTTCATGCGGGGGAAACTCATGGGCTTTACCGTGTCGTGGAATGAAAGCCACCTCAACGCCTTCAACTTCCCCTATTTCAATTGGTGCGGATGGTCTTCCATAAGGTGTGTGAACCTTTATCGTTTCTTTTGGCTCAAAGACACCGTAAACACCGGAACCACCGATAATCCCAATCCTTGGCATGAACATCACCCTGTTAATCTTCAACTTAGGTTTATTTAAGCTTTAACCCCCAAAGGGTGAGGACGTGTCCACATTAGAATTTGGCTGTAGATGTGGGGGGAGACGGTTCAATGAGTCTATACAACGCTCACTAAAGTCTTTTGAAGCCTAAATATAGCTTCACGGCCAATCAGTCAAAGCAGTGCTAGCTAAAACAGTTTTTTACCCGGGATGGTGCCTATGTTAAAGTGGACACGTCCAAAGGATGATGGCAAAAACTTAATTACTCCCAATGGCTAAAGTTAGCTCTGGGGTGAATAGAGTGGAAAAGCCTGTGAAGTTGGTTCTTCCAGAGATAGATAATCCAATTTTCATTGAAGGTTACCCGGGAATTGGGCTTGTGGGGCACATTGCCGCCAATTTTCTGGCAAAAGAGCTCAACATGGAAATGATTGGCTACATTGAGAGCCCATTCATACCGCCAATGAGCTTAATCCTTGAGGGAAAACCCAATCCGCCTTTAAGATTCTACGGAAAGGACAACATTATCGTAGCCGTTGCTGACATTTACGTTCCGCCGACCTTGGTTAATGAAATAGCCAGGGATATTATAAGCTATTTAAAAGAGACAAATGCTCAAAAACTCATTTCCATCGGCGGAATGGGAATTGGCTTCTTCAAGGAAAGGATGGAAGTGTGGGGTGTTGGGACAAACGAAGAGCTCAACAAAGAGCTTGAAAATCTGGGGGTTAAAATACTCCAGTATGGCTCAATAATGGGCATGAGTGGAAAGCTTTTATGGGAATCCTCGAGGGAAAAGCTTAACGGATACGTTTTACTGGGTGAAACGTTTGGGGACAGACCCGATCCAAGGGCGGCAGCAAATGTTATTGAGATCATCAAGAAGCTCGCACCGATTGAAATATCGACAGAGCCCCTCATAAAGGAAGCAGAAATGATTGAAGAGCAGCTTAGAAAGATGCACGAACAGATGGAAATGGCGAGAAAGAAGGCAGAGAAGCAATATGAAAGCATCTATCTGTGAGGTGATGCCCATGGAGGTTCCAATTTTGGCGGGAATTACAAGACGAGCCCTTGACCGGTTGTTGAGAAATCCATACCGCACGCTGGAAATCAGGAGTGCAAATAATGTGTTCGTTCTTGAGCACCTTAGGGAGGGCGATAGGGTATTCCTGACATATGAATCCCTGCAAGACATAACGAAGGGGACTGAGGGGATAATAGCCCAGATATTAAGGATGGAGAAAATGGAGCAGAGGATTCTGTGGGAGGAAAGTGACGAGAGAGAGCAGATGGTGTGCAGAGTCCAGCTTCGCTTAGTGGGACTTGGAAAAGTTATCGAAATCAAAAGGGAAGGAGATTTAATCAAAGCAAAAGTCAGGGAAATGCTTCCCCACGAAATGGCTATAGGCTGAGGAAATCAAGAGTTTTTTGCATGCCTTTGTTATTCCTTTCCCGCTTTGGCGGATTCAGCTTTTTAAATTCCAGTCCTTCCTTTTCGAGCAATTTTTTAGCGCCAGCTGTAATGGATGGGGCAATCAGAATCCCCCGGACATTTCCATGTTCCTCTCTCAGGGACTCCACATATCTTTTAAGCTGGCTAACTGCGTGCAGATCAGCCCTCCTGCGCTTGAGCTCAAGAACAACCAGATTACCATGTTTGTCCCTTCCAAGCACATCAACTATCCCATGCTTAATGGGTTTCTCCCTAAAAAGTGGTTTAAAACCTTCCTCGATTAATGAGGGATTTTCAAAGATCAAATCGGCCATCTCCGCTTCACTTCCGGTCAATGCCAGCTCCTCATAATCCTCTGCCTGAAAATAACTCACAAGATAGGTTTTAATGAGCTCAACTTCAAGGGTTTCCTTTGGCTTCCTTCTAACGCTTTTCAGAATTATCTTTCCATCTTCAACAACAATACTGACAACACTCCCCGGCGGTTGCCAGTTAGCAGGTTCTCTCTTGTTCTTCTGATGGATTAGAAAAGAGCCATCTGGCTTGATTATGATAACCCTATCCCCCGGGCCCAGCTCACTCTTGGCCCTCCCATCATAGAACA
The DNA here is from genome assembly GCA_015662175.1 of Thermococcus paralvinellae. GTDB lineage: Archaea > Methanobacteriota_B > Thermococci > Thermococcales > Thermococcaceae > Thermococcus_B > Thermococcus_B paralvinellae_A. The sequence goes on from DQUR01000262.1 coordinate 4,764, forward strand.
CCCTACAATAGGCAAAGAGCGTTATGACGGCATCGCTGGAGAGGGCCCTATTCAAAATTTTAACTATCTCTTCCCGGGAGGGCTCAACTCTGGCTTCCACCTTCATGCCCATCAACTAGGCTGTAGCATTTAAAAGATAAGAATTAAGAGGGTCAATCCTCAATGCCCCTGTCCGTGATTCTGAAGGTTGCCTCACCTTCAGGTAGATGAGGTGAATCAATGAGCCGTGCAATTCTCTTTCCAGCCTTGCCTTTTCTGAGGTATACCCTGAGTGTGGCCGAGTGGGCCAGTATATGCCCACCAACAGGTCTCGTTGGATCACCAAAGAATGCATCCGGTCTTGCCTGGACTTGATTTGTAACGAATACCGCAATGTCATACAGGTTGGCCAAGCGGTGTAAATCTGCCAG
>DQUR01000253.1 GCA_015662175.1 Thermococcus paralvinellae
GATTTCGAATCATTTTGTTAGAATTTTAACCATATTTTCGTGCAAAATGTTTTTATACTATTGTGAGTACCAAATGTTGGTTATGCTACATGGCAAAGTCTGGACTGCGGTGGATCGGATTTCTGTGATACTTGATAACGGAGAAGGTCGGGATACTCCTCGGGGTATGATGATGAACATTATGATTAGTGAATAACACAAACGTTTCCAGCAGGGGTATCAGGAGAGTGTCCTACTGGAAAGGGTGGATTAATGGAGTTTTAAACTCGACTGGAGGAAATTATATGCATAATATGTATAAGTCGTTTAAAATCTCATTTTTAATTTTGCTACTTATTTTTCCATTAGTTTCTGGTGAAACCTGTAAGCCTTATGAAACCTATTCAATAACCTCAATCCTACCCAGCAATGGATATGTATTTATTATTGTGCACCATTCCGAATGGATATGCGAGAGGGTTGCGGGAGAGCAAACGCTCAGGCGTAACATGCCTGATGGGGAATATAACCTCTACTATCTCTTTAATGGAAGTAAACTGCTCTTTTTGGGAAAAAGCAATCCTCTACTTGGTGAGCCACCAATAGTGACTGAGATCAACGGGACTTTTTACATTCTCCAGCGCAAGCAGATGGTAGTTCCCTACAAAAACGTCACCGTGACTATCAACGGGGAGACAAGGAACATTACATTCACTGCCAAAAAGATCGAAATGAGAGTTTATCGCTTCGATGGTTGTGCCTCTCTCATATGGAACTGCACAATACTTGAGTTTCAGAATGGGACAGAGCGTACAAAATGTAACAGAACCGAGATTCTGAGCTACTTCACCAGCACCCCACAGAAAAGACCCCCAGGTGTCAGGGGAGTCATTGAGAACGGTTTCATAGTCTTTAGACTTTCAAATTTAACTTATAGAATTCCAGTAACTGAATTTGACAGATATGTGTCAGGCTTCTTTGGGAGCAAAACGCTCAACGTACTCTCAGCCTTTCATGCACTACCTGTTGGTGAGGGAATTCTCATCTATTATCCAAGAAATGTCAAAGTTAATGGGAGCATCTTCATTTCAGAGTTACCGCTCATGTTCTTTTATGACGGGAAGAACTTAACTCACATAAAAATGCATGTAGGTAGAGTACAGGAGCCCCCTCGATGTGGGGATTTTTCCCTGAGATTAACCATACCCGAGTCTTTAATTATCATTACTGGAGTCATCCTGATGTTTATACTAGCTTATCTATTTAAATCAAATTAAGCAGAATTGAGAACCTACATGTGAGAAATGAGTGTGAAATAGGAGGTTGTTCTTTTTCTATTTATTGTTCTTTCTGCCTTTGCGGCCGGATCCCTCTCTATGATTTTACTCTGTTCCTGCTCTAGTGTGCCTTCAACCCACTCATTAAAAATTGAAATGTTTTTATGGGACACTATGAGATGAGATGTTAGGTTCGCTGACTCTTGGTATGAGTAGGGAATGCAAGAGTAAAGGTAATAGAGTAAAGGTAGAAACTGTTCCGGATAATATCGGCAAACGTTACTTGCTGGCGATATCTTTGAAAAAGGTGTCCTTATGCATAGCAAACCTGAGAATTTATTCGTTTTCTTGGACTGGCAGAACATCACGGTGCTCTACTACGGTGGGAAAAGTTCGTAAGCTGTGTTATTTTGGCTTATAGGGGTTTTAGTTCTGACACACATTGTGCTTGGCAATTGGATCATATCCAACCGAAGACGGAAAAAGTGACGCTCATAAAATTTCCACCATTTTTATTCCATGTCAAGAAACCTCAACCTTTCGCGGCAACATAACGGAAACTTTGAGGTATCCTAAAACTAAGAAAGGAAATAGAACCTTACCAAGGAGGTCTCGTCATGCCGCCCATTCCACCACCAATAAGAAGAATACCCGTTCCAAGAGAACTCACCCCTGAAGTAGCCAAAACAGCCATAGAGACCATAAAAAACGCCCTGTCATTTTTTACCGCCGGAATGCCGATAATTCATCACACATCCCAATGGCATTAACATTGTCCTGTTATGTATCTGAATGTCGCCGTTGATAGGTTTCACTACGATCCAAAAACCGAGAGTCCGCTGTCCCAGGGGTTGCCGGGAGTGGGGTGTGGTGAAATTGACCCGGTAAAGGTGAAGGATAGAGCCGGGGAAATTCTTAAGGAGCCCCGTGTTCTTGAGGCTGCAGAGTTCAGGAAACCCGAAAACTGCTGGGTTGTTCCAGTAGCGTGGAGAAGCTTTATAGTCATTCACGTTCGCGTTTCCGCCGATGGAAAGGAACTCATTCCAGATTACAGGCTCATGGAGGAGGTTATGAGACACGGCGTTTGAAAGACTGAAAAGCTTTGCAATGAAGGAATGGTTTCTTATGGCTCTAATAGTACTCTACTTGATCCTAGTTATCCATGACCGCCCTCTCCTTCTAAGGACACCCGAGCTTATCGACTGGAACAGCCTGGCATTGATAACATCTTTAACCCTCGTTTCAAAGAGCCTTGAGCTGTCTGGCATGTTTACCCGACTCTCGCTAAAACTCATAGGCCTCTCACGTGGCTCTGAAAAAAGACTTCTGTTCATTCTTCTTCCGGTCATTGCCCTATCTTCCGCGGTTATAATGAACGATACGGCGATGCTCGTCTTCATACCCCTTGTCGTCACCACAGCAAGACTGGTTGGAATAGATGCAACCCGTCCCATTGCCCTCTCGGCCATAGCAGCAAACGTGGGCTCCTCACTAACGCCGATAGGCAATCCCCAGAACGTCATAATCTGGAGCACATACGGGCTATCCTTTTTAGAATTCACATTCGGGATGTTACCCTTCGTTCTGCTCTGGATTCTCCTGCTTTTAATGTTCACCGCGACCATCGATGACAATAGTATATCTCTTGAAACGCCCCCTCCCGCTGTCATCAACGGAAGACTGCTCCTTGTTTCTCCCCTGCTTCTAATTGCTGACGTTTGTTTAGCTGAAATCGGGAAGCCTCTACTGGCACTTTCTCTAACTTTGTCCCTTCTGCTTTTCTTTGGAAGAGAGGCTTTGCTATGCTTTGACTGGGCGCTGGTTATAACCTTTGCCCTTATCTTTGTTGACTTTGGATAGATTGCACGTTTGCTTTCTGGTCATACCCTTCCGTCTGAAGGTGTGTTGTTTCTCGCCTCAGCCGGTTTGAGCCAGCTCATCAGCAACGTTCCAGCAACAGTGATCTTCCTTGGCTCAAAACCCGAGTGGCTGCCCCTAGCTCTCGGCGTGAACCTTGGGGGAAACGGCCTTGTGGTTGGCTCCCTTGCAAATATTATAGCAATCAGGATCTCCGGAATCCGTATGAGTGACTTCCACAGGTTTTCGATGCCTTACTTTCCGCTTGATGGTTTCGATTTTGCTACTCCTGCTGTGATTTCCGGCCTATTCCCTCATCGGGCAGGCACGACCCTTATGCTTTGCGGGAAGTGTTCTGTGTGCTCGTGTTCAGGAAGAGAAGGAAATTTAAAACATAGCTCTGCTTCCAGCTCGATGTTTTTAAAATTAGGAACAACCAGCGGGAGGTTCATTATTTCTGCAATAATCACTATATCACTATTTTGTATTTTGTCAGTTCATAAACATTTTCTCCATAGGAGTTTCCTTTGGTTTCATTTCATATATATTAATCCCCCGGGTGAGTTGTAACTTCATAACTACTGGCTTATGACTTGAGAAAGGGACAGCTTCCAGAGTCTTTAAATGCCGATAACAAGTATAACAAATTTTATAACAATCGGCTTAATTCTCATTATTTTCTCACCTCTATGACTTTCTCTTTTATATTTTTGTCTAGTATAGCGTCCACAACTTCGTGGATATTATTAAAAGCCAGGTAGTATATTTTTCCGTCTATGTCATCTATAAGCAGGCCAGAATCTGAAATGGCATAGGAAACTACCTCACCATTTTACCTTTGTACTCACCCAGCCGGTATCGTCCAAATTCAAGTCCATTGATTCTCCACCCAAGTACTTCCCGATACTCTTTGATTCTGAAGTTTCCAACGTTAATATGCGTGGTTTTTCTTTTCGTCTGTATGATTAACTCAGTTTTATCCCCTTTGTGTCTTACTATGACTTTTAGGGGAATGTAGTTATCCAAATAACGCTTTATCATTATTGCCACAAACGTTACTGTCCCAAGGATAGGCGTCAACACTATTAAAAAGGGCATCAGTGAATTATCTACCATTGTTACTCCCCACTATTTCCTAGTTTTTCTGAGTGAATGTTAGTCTCCAACTATAACACTGCCAAGTTCGTGTCCGAGATCCTCTCCGATGGGAGGGATATACCCTTCCATTGGTACTCTTCCCAGTTTAATACCATACATATTAAGTTGCTACATATTTATAATTCTTTCTAATTTGTAATCAATGGTTTAAAGTTAATAAATTTCTAAAAAAAGTAAGTCTTTAAAAAAGCTTTTTA
>DQUR01000169.1 GCA_015662175.1 Thermococcus paralvinellae
ATAGATCGTTTTTAGGAACACGTCCTCCAGACTTGGCTCTTTAATTTCAAGGCTAACTATGGTTATACCCTTTGCTGATAGGTATTCTGAGAGTTCCTCCCTGATATCATCCCTTGCGAATATGATAGCTTTATTGTCCGTAAGACGTTCCACCCTTATGATACCCGGTAGGTCAATTTTCGGTAAAGGTTGCTTTGTTTCCACGGTGATTTCATACCCCTCGAGCTCCATAAACTGTTTTTTGATTTCCTTTAACGGTCCCAGTGCTCTGAGCTTTCCTTTTACGATTATGCCAACTTTGTCACTTAGCTCTTCAACCTCACTGAGTATGTGAGACGAGAAAAACACTGTTTTTCCTTTTTTACGCTCTTCTCTGACAATATTTTTGACGAGAAATGCCCCTTCGGGGTCAAGCCCGCTCGTTGGCTCATCTAAAATCAAAACCTCTGGGTCGTTGATGAGAGTCTGTGCAAGTAACAAACGCTGCTTCATTCCCTTTGAGAAGGTCTTCACTTTTCTGTATCTCACGTCCCATAACCCAACAAGCTTTAACAACTCTTCAATGCGCTTCTCCTTCTCCTGCCGGCTCATGCTGTAGAAGTTTGCAAAAAAGTCTAAGTTTTTCCAGGCCGTTAGTTCCTCATAAATCGTTGCGTTTTCCGGCAGGAATCCTATCCGCTCCTTAACTTTAATTGGCTCTCTGAATACATCGTGACCAAGAATTCTTATCGTTCCGCTGTCTGGAATTATTAAGCCAAGCATGCTTAAGATTGTAGTTGTTTTGCCGGCACCATTGGGCCCCAGAAACCCAAAGACGATACCCTCTTCAACGTTTAGGGTTAAGTTATCAACGGCTTTTGACTTCCCATAAGTTTTGGTGAGGTTTTCAATTTCAATTGCATACATAACATCACCCCAAATCGGCTTTTATAAATATTCCGATGTCAACCTTAAAACCCCTCATCACTACATTGATAGCCTTCACACTCATCACCAGCTTTTGAACAGCATTTTGATTTAAAACAATCCCTTTATATATTTTTACCCACCAAAATTATAAGAAAAAACACAGCAATGAAGAAAATTTTAAATAGTATCCACAACATTCATGGGTAGGGTGGTGCCAATATGAAGGAATTTCTAAAGAAATGTATAGGACTGCTCGTCGTTGGGCTTATACTGGCCTTAGGAACGGTTACAAGCATGGCAATGGTGTTTAATGATGTTCTCCCTATTAACTCAATAACAGACTTTATAGGAGCAACACTAGTCTTTACGTTAATATATGCAGAACTCGGCTATATACTTGAGTTCCTTTTGCCAGGGATTAAGAGAGCTCAGGGTTAAAAGCAGAATTTTTGCCTTATTTTTGTAGGATTATACTGGGGTGGCATTTCCGAGCAAGAAATTGGGTTTCCTGAAGACTTGTGCTACCCCATCTTATCACCTCAAATCGGCCTTCATAAACCTCAGATAGCTGACTGGGAATGGGATCAAGACCAATATGGTGAGGAACAGTACATTTCGTCCATGCCAGTCCCAGAGCCTCAAAATATGAAATGCTGACATTGCGAGTAAGATGATGTATGGATACAGCACCCAGAATGTCAG
>DQUR01000131.1 GCA_015662175.1 Thermococcus paralvinellae
AAAAAAGCCAGGAAGAGCTCGCAAAGGAGCTTAAAGTTACAAGGCAAGCATTGAGCTTTCACCTCAAGGCCTTAAAAGAGATGGGATACGTTAGAACCGGAAGAGGATTTATAGATTTAACCAGAAAAGCCATTGAGTTCCTTGAAAATGGTGTGAATAACAAAGCTTTTATCTTTGTAAAAATAGACCCTACAAAGAGAAAACAAGTCCACGAAGAGATAAAAAGGCTCAACGGGATAAGGGCATATAGAGTCACAGGCAACATAGATATCGTGATTGAAGTTGATAGGACAAGGTTTGAGGAAATCCTTGATAGAATCTCCTCCATTGACGGGGTCAGAGAAACAATAACCCATTTCATAATTGAACCGTTGACCTAAAGTTCAACCTCCTTTTTGATTATCTCTTCCGGTTTTATGACACTTATTGCGGTTTTGTTCCCCAACACTTCAATCCATACGTACCAGTCAGGGTTATCAAGGTTGACCTTGGCATTCAAGCCCTCCTTAATTTTTGCACCAAGCTCAATTTCTATTTCCTTACTCGATTGTATCCAGTTTCCCCTCCTCTTACAGCGGACGGCAAAGCTTTCTCCTTCTTTAATCCTATCCTTTGCGAGTTTGAATCCCTCCTCAATAATGTCCTCTTTTCTGCTCCTAACCCATTTTTCCAGAGGAACAATCTTGAATATTGCAGTCGTCTCAAAGTCCTTTAAAATCCTCAGAGCATCTTCCTTCGTTAGATCGGTTCTAACGATTAAGACCCCTCTCCATCTCGTCCTCCTGATCCTAACACTTCCCAGTGCCCATTCAAGCTCTAAGCTCGCATCTCCCTCCCTACCAGAGGGCACGGTGACGAGTAATGTTGCCATTTTTTCACCCCCAATGGACAAGCTTTTATATTCCCACACTTTAAAATTTAAATTGGTGGGTGAAATGGATAAGTCAAGCACACTTAAAGTTTATCCCTCCCCTTCCTACGAGGTCTACGGCCTATCTAAAAATCCATTTGGAGAGCTGGCAAGCGAAGGCATTGAAGACATAGAGGGCATTCATGTTTATCAGGAAATTGACATGAAGCTGTCAATGGTAATCTCTGAGGTTGTTGGAAATAAGAGCTCAATTGCCTTCTCTATTGTTGGACCGCTGGGAATGGGAAAGACCCAAAGGTTAAAGAGCATTGCAAAGGCTATAAGCGAGCAGGGAGGAAAGGCAATCTATATCAAAGTTGACACCAATGACATTTTAAAGATTACAAGGGACATTTTCAACTCCATGAAACCTCCGAAAAACAGGACGAACATTTTTCTGGAAAACCTTTCAAGAAAGCTTGGCTTCATTGATCAGCTGGAGAAGATGCTCTCCTCAACCCAGGAGTATAAATCGAGGGATATAGCCGAAATGCTGACAAGGGAACTAAACAAATACCCATATTCCGCCCTTCTCTTGGATGAGCTTGAAAACATGCAGACTGCAAAGGAGCACGAGAAAATACAGTTCTTTGAAATGTTAAGACACTTCATAAGCAACATGCCCCGGGGATGCATAGTTGCATTTGCATGCATTCCAGAGGCGTATGACGAATACACAAAAATTTTCCCAGCATTTTTCATGCGTCTTCACTATGAGTTCAAGCTCAGGCCAATGAGCCTTGAGGAGACTTTCGAGCTCGTTAGAAAGAGGTTAAACAAAGTTAGGATCAGGGATACTGATGATCCAATTTATCCCTTCACGGAGGAAGCAATAAAGCTCATTCACGAACTTGGAAAAGGAAACCCGAGACAGATTTTAAGGCTCCTTCATTACGTGTTGAGTGAGGCCAGCAAACACAAATTTGACCCCATCGATGACTATGTTGTCACAACGATCCTTGAGGAACCAAAGAGTTTGGATGAATACCTGACAAGGATTCCGAAAGATTATAAGGATTTGGTGGAGGCAGTAGTATATAAGTTCAATGGAGGTCCAGTTAGTTACATCCAGATTGCAAAAGAAGTTAAAAAGCCCGGTGTCCAGGTTTATGAACAACTTGAAGAGCTAACAAGGCTTGGATTTCTTGTTGGTGATCCAAAAGGGAACTATAAGGTTCCCGAATATGTTAGGAAGTTCTTAGAAAAGGGAAAAAAGAAAGGAGGAAAGTGAATGAACTATGAAGAGCACATTCTTGGAGGTATACTAACCTACCCAATAGTTATTTTAATCGCCTCCCTGCTTAAGGTTCATCTCAACGTACCATTTCAGCTAAATGCCATCTCCATGATGCTTGGATATGCCTTCTACGTTCTGGGAAGTGATTTACCGGACATTGACCACCCAGATGCCCTCATTCACAGAGGGACAAAACCGATTGTGGCAATTGCCATTGGTTCATCCGCTTTTTTAAAGCTCAGGGGACTAGCACCGACAGACTATGGCTGGGCCAATTTAACCATAGCCTGGACTGTGGCGTCTTTCATAGCCTTTGTTTCCTGGTATGCATTTTCGGCGATAATGCCCAGGCACAGAGGAATAGTGCACTCAATGAGCTTTGGAATCATATACGGATTGATTTCGTTTTTAATAGTCGTTTACGGGCTGAGACTAAAACCTGAGGAGGGGGCATTCATAGGATTCGCAGCGTTTATGGGTTATCTACTGCATTTGGTTTTAGACAAGCACATTAAAATTATATAACTTGTGGTGATGACGATGTTTAGCCTAACTGGATTTTCAAAGGAAAAAAAGGAAAAAGAAGAAAAAACAACCTGGGATGTTATAATTATTGGTGCTGGACCCGCTGGATACACAGCGGCAATTTACACAGCGAGATTTGGACTCGAAACCATCATAATAAGCAGAGATCTTGGGGGAAACATGGCGCTAACCGACTCGATCGAAAACTACCCGGGATTTCCAGAGGGGATTAGCGGTTCAGAGCTCAGCAGAAGGATGTATGATCAGGTTAGAAAACACAACGTTGACATAGTCTTTGATGAAGTTGAGAGGATTGACAGGGGAGAATGCCCATACTATGAAGGTAAGTGCTACTGGCTCGTTCACACCAAAAACGGAAAGATTTACAAGGCAAAGACGGTTATCATAGCGGTTGGGGCAGAGCCAAGAAGGCTCAACGTTCCTGGAGAGAGGGAACTTACGGGAAGAGGCGTGAGCTATTGTGCAACCTGTGATGGACCTCTGTTCATCGGGAAGGAAGTGATAGTTGTTGGGGGTGGAAATACAGCACTGCAGGAAGCTCTCTATCTCCACAGTATCGGTGTTAAGGTTACACTGGTTCACAGAAGAGATAAGTTTAGAGCGGACAAAATACTCCAGGACAGATTCAAAGATGCCAACATCCCGACACTTTTAGACACCGTTGTAATTGAAATAAAGGGTAAAGAAAAGGTTGAGGCCGTTGTGCTCAAGAATCTAAAGACCGGAGAGGTCTTTGAGAGGAAAGTTGATGGTGTGTTCATCTTCATTGGATATGAGCCAAGGACGGACTTTGTTAAGCATCTCGGCATTACGGATGAGTGGGGATACATACCCGTGGATATGCACATGAGAACAAAGGCTCCTGGTATATTCGCCGCGGGAGATATAACAAACATTTTCAAGCAGATTGCCGTAGCAGTGGGTCAGGGTGCAATTGCAGCAAACTCTGCAAGGGAATTCATTGAGAGCTGGATGGAAAAGAACGGTGCTTAACTTCAACTTTTTTTACTTTTTCTCGAAACTTTTTCGAACAGGGCTGTTCATCGATGAACATAGGATTATATAAGGTAATTACAATTCTCCTTTGGTGAGCTAAAATGGTGAAGAGACCGGCTGTTAAAGAGCTTCCCGGACCAAAGGCAAAAGAGGTTATTGATAGAAACTTTGAGCTTCTGGCAGTTACAACCCAGGATCCCGATGCCTTGCCAATTGTCATCGAGAGGGGAGAGGGCATAATGGTCTACGACGTTGATGGCAACGCCTTCTATGACTTTGGAAGCGGTGTTGGTGTCCTCAATGTTGGCCATGCACACCCAGGAGTTATTGATGCCATAAAGAAACAGGCCGAAAAATTCACACATTTCGCATTAAACGACTTCTTCTATGAGAGCGCTGTAATCTTGGCCCAGAAACTTGTTGAGCTTTCCCCGGGAGAGTTTCCAAAAAAGGTGGTTTATCAAAACAGTGGTGCCGAGGCCAACGAAGTCATGATGAAGCTCGTCAAGTATGGAACGGGAAGGAAGAGATTCATCGCATTCTATCATGCCTTCCATGGGAGGACGCAGGCGGTCCTCAGCTTAACAGCAAGTAAGTGGATTCAACAGGAGAGATTTTTCCCAACAATGCCAGGCGTTGAGCACGTTCCGTATCCAAATCCATACAGAAATCCCTGGCACATTGACGGTTATGCCGATCCAAAAGAGCTCGTGAACAGAGTCATTGAGTTCATTGAAGAGTACGTCTTCAGGCATGTTCCACCAGAAGAAGTTGGGGCAATTGTCTTTGAGCCAATACAGGGCGAGGGCGGCTATGTTGTTCCACCAAAGGAATTCTTCAAGGAGCTTAAGAAACTTGCGGACAAGTACGGAATCCTCTTAGCTGACGACGAAGTTCAGATGGGGGTTGGGAGAACAGGGAAGTTCTGGGCGATTGAGCACTTTGACATTGCCCCGGACACAATCCAGTTCGGTAAAGCCATAGGCGGGGGAATTCCATTAGCTGGTGTTGTGCACAGGGCTGACATATCCTTTGACAAGCCTGGAAGACATGCCTCAACATTCGGCGGAAATCCCGTGGCCATAGCTGCCGCACTTGAAGTCATTGAAATTGTAAAAGAGCTGTTACCTCATGTCCAAGAAGTTGGCAACCATCTCCACAAGAGGCTTAAGGAGTTTGAAGAGGAATATAAAGTCATCGGTGATGCAAGAGGTCTCGGCTTAGCTCAGGCAGTGGAATTCGTCAAGAGCAGGGATACAAAGGAGAAGAATCCAGAGCTCAGGAACAGGGTTGTTAAGGAAGCCGCAAAGAGGGGACTGATCCTTCTCGGCTGTGGTGACAATTCATTGAGATTCATCCCTCCACTGATCGTCACCAAGGAAGAGATTGACGTGGCCATGGAAATCTTTGAGGATGCCCTCAAAGCCGCTCTTAAGTGATTCTCCTTTTTTGGTTTTATCGACTTTTTAAAAGTTCAAAATGTTTAAATGTCCAATGTTTAAATGCCACCCTTCCCAAAAAAGCTTTTAAGCATTAATTTCAAGTTTTAACTTGAAATTAATGTAAAGTGGAGGTGCGAAATATGGAATTTGAGATAATTGAGATATATGCAAAACTTATACTAACGCTCGCTGTTTTGGTCTATCTCGCGTACATATCCATCATTAAAAAAGAAGAATTCAAAAAAGCTCAAATTGTGGCAATCTCAGCAATTATGACAGCCCTGGTAACGGTTGCAACAATTGTGATTCGAATTCCAACGCCTCCAACAAGGGGATACATCAACCTCGGAGACACGATGGTCATGCTGAGCAGTGTGTTATTCGGACCATTGGTCGGGGCATTTGCCGGTGGCTTTGGTTCAGCTTTGGCGGATGCAATTACTGGCTACGCTCACTGGGCACCTTTCACATTGATAATCAAGGGTCTCGAGGGATTGATAGTTGGATACATAGCTCACAGGAGGGAAGACTTCACGGGAATACTTATAGGAACCATAATCGGAGGATTTATCATGGTCCTTGGATACTTCCTTGTTCAGGTGTTCTTCTACGGCTATCCAAACGCCATGGTTGAAGTCCCCGGAAACATGCTTCAGGCAGTCAGTGGAATAATAGTTGGTGGGGGACTGGGATATACAATAAAGAAAAGATATCCGGACATGGTGAGCCTTATAGAGGCCTAAACTCTCTGTATTTCGTCCCACATTTCTCTTTCCTTAAGGAGAGGTTCTATTGATAACCTTCTTGAAGCCCTTTTGAGCTGTCCCAGGTATTGAGAGTCCGCAATTACAGCATCGGAGTTGAGCTCTTTTATTTCATAGACTGCAAGCTGACAGTTTTGAAGTATTTCAGCTGCATGCTTAAGGAATTCGGGACCAGCAAGCATTATATCTGGATTTAAGCCTTCCTCTCTGAGTTCCTCAATGGCGGATTTTAGGAGTTCATAGAGTTCTTCCTTCACTTTTTGGCACCCTCCACAATTTTTACCCCACTTGAAGTGCCAATTCTGTTTGCCCCAGCCTTTATCATTTCCAAGGCCTGTTCATAGGTCCTTATTCCCCCAGCAGCCTTAACCCCAAGCCTGTCCCCAACAACCCTTCTCATAAGCCTGACATCTTTCACTGTAGCTCCTCCGGTTCCAAAGCCCGTTGAGGTCTTTACAAAGTCAGCCCCAGCTTCCATTGCCAACCTGCATGCAATCTCCTTTTCCTCATCTGTTAGGTAGCAGGTTTCTATTATCACCTTTACCACTGCCCCTCTTTCGTGGGCAACCTTAACAACCTCTTCTATTTCTTTCTTGACGTAGTCATAATCCTTGTCTTTCAATGCCCCTATGTTTATGACCATGTCAAGCTCATCGGCATCATCTTCAAGGGCTTTCTTTGCTTCAAAGACCTTAACTTCCATGGGCGTTGCACCCAGTGGGAAACCTATAACTGATACAACCTTTATATCTGTACCCTTCAATAGCTCCTTTGCAAGCTTCACGCGGTAGGGATTAACACAGACCGCATAAAAGCCATATTTCTTTGCCTCCTCACACAGCTTGATTATATCCTCCCTCGTCGCATAGGGTTTTAAATTGGTGTGATCAATGTACTTGGCAATTTTCATCCACACCACCAAAACTAAGTACGCTCATTTCATATTTAGAGCTTTTCCCCAGCATAGTTTGCGAAATTTAATGTATCCTTCTCCATATCAAAGGCTGAAAGGATAATTTCTAAATCTAAATTTAGAAAGGGAAAAAAGAATAAAACAATTAATTATAATTAAATGATCATTCCTTTCCCTGTATTTCTATAATCTTTACATATATTGGGTACTCCTTTAATTGCTCATATACTTTTTCCACTGCCCTCCGGGATCTTGCAAGCATTACAAATGCAACATCTCCTTTGTATCTTCCTTCTGTAAACGAGAGGATATAGCCCTTTGCAATACCTTCTCCAATGGTCCTTCTAATAACATCTTCATACTTAGACACATGTTTTTCAGGTATGTTTAGTAATATTCCATAAATCATAACCATCACCTCAATCTGCTTTTAAAATACCCAGTGTTTGATTGACCTTCTTTGCGATCATGAGATCAAATAGGGCTATTGTAGGAAGTAGCCAGCTATACCAGAATCTGGGTTTTCCATCCTTTGTTTCTCCATAGTATGCGATGGATAATCTACCAAAACCTGTCTCTTTTTCAACCTTTCTAACACTCCGAATAAACCTTTTAGGTGCATTGGGTAACTCATGGTATGGAAGTGGTTTCCCACCTACACCGTTCTGTTGGAAGAATTCAATACTTATCCCTACATTTCTTACGGCCTTTAATAGATTTCCTAACTTGTTTTTCTTGAATAATGCATAGAGTAAAGAGACGGCTGGAACCCTTAACACCTCAATATTTACCCCATCTTCATCCCTCAATTCACATACCATATACGCCTTACCCATTTCCATCTCTATATGAGCATACAATTCAAGATTTTTAGGCAGTTCCTGCAGTACTTCTATCACCTCATATTCCTTACCGTCTTTGGAGAATTTATCCCCAGCCCTTTTTGTTTCCAACTCTGTGGTAAAGTATGTCTCCTTACCGTCTATCTTCCCAAATATTAGATCAAAACCCCACTTCTTTAATGACTTTAGCTTAAATTCTCTTTCCCTTTCAGGATTTCCTAAGGCTTCAAATACCAAGGTGTTCTCCAATTCTACTTCCTTAGCTTCTAAAGTCAAATTTATCACCCCTATGATTTTCTAGTAATGTTAAGTCCTACCTATATATAATTTTTTGCTTAGGGATGTAATGTGCATTGCTTTTGGAAACATTCTTTCAACCTTCCATCCAAGATCTTCAGCTCTTTTGATGACGCTTTCTGGGGTTATAGCCGGTGCCGTAAACTTCATGGAGAGAACAGTTGAGTTCCAGCTTTTTACCGGGATATGCTTGTTGAAGTAAACCTCAACAGCCAAATTATCAGTTTGGGCTAAAGCATGCCTGAGTGAAAGGGATTAATGCTAAGATTAAAAAATAGTATACCTTCTCATAGCCCTCACCCGATTTTAGTTAACACTTCTAGTATTTATCCCTGCCCATAGCTTCAAACCAGTTTGAAGTGCAAAAGATTTAAGTCTTAAAAGCCAACATCACTCGAGGTGATCAAGATGCAGAACCCGTTT
>DQUR01000088.1 GCA_015662175.1 Thermococcus paralvinellae
AGAGCCTTTTTAACTCCTAACCTAACCTGCCATACTCCAAGGGGAGCGTAGTATTTTGGTGTTACTTCCCTAAATACTAAAATTCCCGCCTGCCTTCTCCTTTTCCTTAAAAATTCAAGAACGCTTAAGCGTGCTGCATAATAGGCACCGGTTGTTTCCTCGGCATAACCCCTAATGCCCCTCCAATCTTCATAATCATGAATCACCTGAGGCTCTTCACTTCCAAACAGCGAACCCTTAAGCCACACCTCCAGGAGCTCAAATGCATAGCTACCAGGTATCAAAAACACAACATATCTGTTTCCAAGGAATTCATAAAAGTAAAGCTCGAACTCGTTTATTGTATCGTATCCCAAAAGCTCTCTCCTTAAATGCTTTCCGATTGTGTCCTGGACTGCTGTAATGCTCCACCTTGTCGGCACAAGCCTTCTGTTGATCCCCAGCAAACCTGCCGAAAGCAACCTCACTATGTAATACTCGTCAAATCCCCAGTTGTATAGCCTTACAATGGCCTCATCTGATTTTAGCTCATCATTTACAACATGATAAGTCTTCCTTGGGATTCTTGGATTTTCCGTGAGTTCAAAGTCTATGAGCTCAGCCTTTGGACCAACTGGTGGGGCGAATTCATTTGGCAGAACTTTTAAAATGGGTCTCCTTTTGAGAAGAATTTCGCTATCCACGGGTTTTAGCGACATTGCCAGTTCCTGGATTTCACTCAAGATACGCTGGCTTTTCAACCTTACATCAGCTTTTGTCTCTCCCATAACCAGAAGTGAGCGGTATCTTAGAATGTCATTTATCGTTTTGTTCTCCCATTTGAGAGGACTGTCGAGGTAAGAGGTGTTCCCCTCAACCGGCGGAACAAGGGGACCAATCCTAACTTTAGGGTACCCAAATTCCCCAACAAATATGCTTGGAGGTGAAGAACCAAAAATCTTCCTTCTATTTACAACTCTCTCGACACTCTTAACTATCCTAAATCTCTCAAGAATTGGGCATGTGGATCTACCACAAAGCAATTTACGACCTTTGCATAATGCGCATAGTCTTGAATTGAAGAGTTTCATCATTATTCAGTTCTAGCACTGGTATTTATAGTTGTCTCCTCCAAAAAGCTTAAATACCCACTGTCTATGAGTAATAATCGTGCCGCGGTAGCCTAGCCTGGTAGGGCGCCGGCCTGCTAAGCCGGTGGGCATTGTCCCTCCGGGGTTCAAATCCCCGCCGCGGCGCCATCCTTCTTTAGGCTCAAATGCCGGGATAGCCTAGAGGTGAGGCGGGGGACTGCAGATCCCCTTTACGGGGGTTCGAATCCCCCTCCCGGCTCCATACTATATGCCCTCTTCTAAAGTTTTCCACATTTTTAGGTCTGTCCTTCGTGAGTTTTCAGGGACAAAAGCCCTTCCCATCAAATTCACCCTTAAAAGCACCAATAAAACCTGTTCTCCCATATAAGTTTCCACAATCCTGTAAAGTCCGCTCAACCCCAATTTTAACCGTTTCTTCTCGCACCCATTTTTGTTGCGAACACTGGCCAGCCATTATTAAGTGGTGGCTCATTGGTCTTCAGGCTGGAACGGAAACAGTCCCAATGAGTTTAACACCGCAACACATCGAGCTTTAACAGGCACAAATTTTTGAAAAACCATTACCAATCTTAACCCCTTCTCACTCTTATCCCTCCTCACAATCTTCTGATTAAGTTCTTTGGGACATCCTCAAGGACAATTAACTTCTTTGCGAGTCCAACAATCCTCTTCACCAGCTTTCTTTGTAAATCTACTCTCCGAGTAAATCTACTTTCCGACTCGTCTTCTGCCGACCAAACTTCCTGAGGAGTTTTCCTTCTCCCTGATGGAAGCTTTCGCTTCCAGCCAACTGAAAATTTTTCTGGCTACGTTGGGATAAAATCTCGCTAGCTTCCTAAATTTGTTCTAACTTGAATCAAAAACTCGTGAGTGCTGAAGGAAATGTTGTTAGCGTTGTAATCCACTTGAGGAAGAGTTTGTGTGGCTTTAGGAGAAATTTTATTTGCCCTCTCCTTGTTGTCAGATCCTATGACGAGTAATTTCTATAGTCTCTAAGTGCGCTAAAACGTGGAAATATTCTATCCCATAAAATGTCATCCAGCCATAGGAAGACTTTTTCTAATGGCCAATTTCTCCGTTTTTGCCTTTCTCCATTTCAGTTTTACAAAAACACTATCAGGAAAACATCCTCAAAATTTCCCTAACTTTTTCAACAACTTTGAGTGTCTCGTAACTTGGTTTAATGGCGTCCTCCTTCACCTCACCCCTGAGGTATCCATCAACAAAAGCTGGCAATCCCTTTTTGAGTCCAACACTATAACCCCCCTCAAGAACCACAGCAAGGCTGTATTCAGATAGACTTGCCCCGGCAAATCTGTAAAACTTCTCCGTTAGCTGAATGGTTGCCAAACCATCGCCCTTAAATGCATCAAAGCCCGCTGAAATCAAAATAACCCTTGGTTTAAATTCATTTACGATGGGCATGACTATCTCTTCCCATGCAAAGATGTAATCGTCATCACCCGAATGGGATGCCATGGGAAGGTTTACCTTCGTTCCTTCTGCCCCTTTCCCACCAATCTCCCACTCATAACCGCTCCACGGATAAATGTCCCTCTCGTGAATGTCTATGTGCACGACGTTTGCATCATTCCAGAAGATGTCCTGAGTTCCGTTGCCGTGATGAACGTCAAAATCAATGATCAACGCTTTCTCCTCAGGGTTTTTGACAAGCTTAGCGGCTCCAGCAACGTTGTTGAAAATGCAAAAGCCCAATGTGGAGGCATGAAACGCCCTGCCACTTTTTCCCGCATGATGTCCAGGTGGCCTAACCAGGGCTAGGTAAATTCCCTTTTCCTCCAGAGCCATAAGGGCAGCTTCCCTTGCCGCTCCAAAAGCATAAAGCGCCGCATCCCATGTTTTTTCACATATGTAAGTGTCCATATCTATGTAGTGGAACCCTATTTGTGAGGCTTTTCTTATCTTCTCCACATAATTCTCAGAATGTACCTCTAAAATCTCGTCAACACCTGCTGGCCTTGGTTCAACGATATTTCCCCACAGGTTTTTAGCCTTTAACCCTGCAATCGCAAAGTCCAGCCGTCGGGGATTCTCTGGATGATAATCAGGGGGTTTATGTTCCCTGAAGATATCGGAGTAGAGAATCCTGATCATGGGCATCACAAAAGGCAGGGATTAGAATTCCTCTTCAATCAGACCATACTTTTCAAGCTCTCTCAAAAGCTTCCTAACGGCCTCCCATGCGTCGTGTTCACTTTTTGCACCTGAACAGACTATCTTTCCGGAGCTGAAAAGTAGTATAACAGCCCTTGGCTCTTTAACACGGTAAATAATACCGGGAAACTGCTCCGGCTCATATTCACAGTTTGGCAGAACCAAGGCGACTGCGTCTAAGTTAAACTCCATTCCAATGTCCCCGCTGAAGACCATGTTTTGAATATCGATTTGCGGTGCCCTCTGGAACTTGGTTCCGATCTTTGAGAGCATCCGGATAAGCTTTGAAACTGCCCTTTCAATGTCTTCAACACTTTTAGCACCGGTGACAACGAGCTTACCCGAGCTGAAAACCAAGAGAGCAACTTTGGGTTCATCGAAGCGACAGATGATACCGGGAAACTCCTCGGGGTTGTATTTGGAATTTGGACATATCTCAATCACCTTTTCCAAATCCAGAGAGGTGAACAAATCTACAGAAGCAACAATATTTTCGATCCTAAGCTTTACCCTACTCATATCTACCATATAAATTACACCTCCAATTAGTGGGTTTAAAAAATCCTTTATAAATACCCCACTTGGGTTTTTAAATATTTGGGCAAAATCCGGGACAATGGAACGGGGTAATGGAGAAAGAAACAGAAAACTAAGAGTAAGCTTCAACCAGGATCTTACCGCCTTCTGTTAGGCTTTTTTCACCAAGGAAACCCAGAGCCCTTAACATTATTAGCGCTTTTTTGATCTCGTCTTCACTCAGGGTGAGGTGCTTTTTAATAATACCAACCTCATCCTGCTTGTATCCTCTGATTTCTCCCTTCTCCTTCCAGATTCTGTTGAAAACATTGAGGTTTTCATAGATCACTTTTAAAACACTGTATGTTGTTGGTGTAATCCCGAATTTTGTTCTTATTATCTCCTGAACTTTTGCACTCTCTATAGCCGTCTTCACCTTCTCCCCAAGCTCGGTAAGCTTGACCATCTTGTTTTGCAACTCAATTATGAATCCTTTGGCCTCTGCTTCTCCTATTGCTTTGATAATTGCCTTCTCATCACCGCCTACATAATCCTGAACGAGCTTAATGAGCTCATCCCTGTGAATGTACCTCTTCCTTGGCATCTTGACTAGTATCGCCGAGTCATACGTTGTCAGATACGGCTTTCTCCTGATTGACTTACTGAGCTTTAGATAGAATATTCCTTTGTCCGTAATTCCATAGGCTATGAGTCCTTCCTTCTTCGCCTGAATTACCCACTCCGCTATTGGGACATCTCCGCTTTCCGAATACGTTATAGTTTTCATCCCATCCGGACTGACGGTTCCAAATTTTATGGCATCTCGTCCCCATTCAGTGAGCCAGTAGGTGTCCTTGTTCTTGATGAGCTCTCTCCTGATAAGCTCCTTTGATTCCAACAGATGTAGAATTTCGCCCAAATCGTTGACCCTTGCAACCCTCTCGATTTCTTTATAGGTCGGTAATATATCCGGGTTCTTTTCGTATTTGCCCTCGATTTCTTGAATTGCCTTCAACACTGTAAGCTCATCATCCAAGAGATAAATTGGCAGGACTTTCTCCTCTTTTTTGCCCATAGCCTCATAGGTATCCATTATTGTCTTTCCAAGCTCCGTGGCTCCCTTCTCATCAGCCAATCCCATATCCCTAAGCTGGGCTGTACTTTTCCCTGCTTTAAGTGTCTCGAAGTCCTCTTTCCTCAGAACTATTGCCCTCGCGAATACCGGGATGGATTGAACCGCTTTAAGGGCGAGCTTGGCTGCTGGAGTTGTTGCAAACGCTTTTCCCTTTTCTGTTTGAGGTGAAATTAACAGCAAACGCATTGCCTGAAGGGCATTGATTATGTTATCCCCATACTTCTTTAAATTCTTGTATGCAACAAGCTCATCCAGTGTTCCAATCTTTGGCATTCCCCTGAGGAATGAAACTATTTCTGGTGTGAGGTAAACCAGTGGATGAGTATTCCTATAAAGTTCCAGAACAGCCTTTCCAATCTCTGTTAAACCCTTATCACCAGCTAACCCGCGCTCCTTAAGTAAAACCAGCCACTCTTTTGGAACTTGTCCGGTTTCGTCTAAAAGCTCTAATATCTTTATGATTTCGGAATCAACAAAAACATCTGGCAATTCATCAACATTGATCTTTTCAGCTATCTTCAACAGCTTTTTCCCGGCTTCTGTGAGCCTTATTCTGTTCCCTTCAAGCTCTGCAAATCCCAATATGTAGAGCTCTAACGCTCTAATCTGAAACTCTTCTGGAAGCTTTTCCTGAATTTCAGCCTGGTTATCGGTCTTTGCCATCTCTTTGATTATCTCCAGATGTCTCTTTTTTAAAAACATGGCACCACCTCCTTTTATGCAATCATTTTTTTCTAACGAATTGTTTTTAAAACTTTCGGTGACTAAAAATGCTAAACCTTTAAAAACCTCAGAGATGAGCAGACATGGGTGAAGATCATGTTAAACACGATTGTGCTGATACGAACAGATAACTTTGACAAAGCGATGGTGGCTTTAGCGGACCTTGTGAGATATGGTGGAATGCAGATTAGGGGAAAACCAAGGATAATATCTCCCGCACTCTCGGACTGGGCATTTGAAAAAATCGTTGGGGAAAAACCGAGAAAAAAATACAGGGCTCATGTGGTTGCTCAAATTGATTTACCCCCTTCCAAGGCAGTCGGCCGTCTAAGGGACATTCATCCCCCCGCTCATATAATTGTGATTCCCCCGGAAAGTCCAGTTCATAAGGAGCTCCTGCGCTTATGGGGAACTTTTGAAAAGCTTAAGGGATTTCATCCTCCGAAAATCAGAAGGGATAAAATCGTAGAAAACAAAGAAGGACCTGAATTTGGGGAATAGTGTCACTTCTTCCTCTTGATTTTTATCCTTGCAATGTCACCGAGCGTTGGCTCATAGTCCTTTGGAATGCTGACTTTTTTCTCATTCATCTCCTCCACCCTTTCAATAAGCTTTATCCTGAAGTATCTCTCCAACTTCTTCGCCTCATCAATGGTTGGCGTGTATTCCCCGTGAGCAATTCTCCTTAGCACATTGACGGATAGTCCCACTCTATGTGAGAGCTCCTCATAACTTAACCCGCTCCTTCTTATTGCCTCGCTCACAATCTCCGCATACTCCTCAACTATGTCCTCCGTGTAGAGCGGTTTTTGAGGCCTTGGCGTTGACTGGGGCTTTGGTCTTGGTTTATATGTTCTTTTAGGCTCTCTTCCAGTTGGCATTATGCTGAATGTTCCGGGCTTCTTTTTTCCATATTTCCTGTAACAGCTGGAGCAAACCAACAACTCCGCACCCTCAATTCTTACCGTGTGTCCCTGTCCCCCGATTTCAGCACCGCAGATTTCGCAAATTTTCGGTTTTGCCTTTCCCATTAAAATCACCTTCTCTTGCTCTACCCTCTCCCTCAAATAATAAAAACCCTATGCTTTTTTAAGTCCATCTCCCAACTTATAGTGATGACGGAGGGGGAAGTAAAAATAGAAAAGCTTGCAGAACTCAATCAAGAGGCCTTGGAAAAGCTCGTTGATATTTACATGAAAGCATATGAGGATATGCGGGAATATGGTGGGGAAGGTAGGAGATATGCGCGGAGATATTTAAATTGGTGCTGGAACAAAGCCAGAGATGGCTTTTTTATTGCCAAGATCGGTGATGAAATCGCTGGATTTATCGTTTGTGATAAAGACTGGTTCAGCAAATATGAGGAAAAGACCGTTGGGGCCATTCACGAGTTCGTGGTTGACAGGCGTTATCAGGGTAGGGGCATCGGGAAAAGGCTCATGGAGAAATGCCTCTGCTATCTAAGCAGATACAGCGATAGGATAGAGCTCTGGGTCGGTGAGAAAAATAAAAAGGCGATCAAGTTTTATGAGAGGTATGGCTTTAGGGTTGCCGGGCAAAGTGGCATCTGGATCAGAATGATTAAAGATATTAAAAATGGGAAAGTCACTTAACCGGTGGCCTGAACTTGTATCCATAGAGTATTATCCCATCCTCGTTGAATTCCCTAATCTTCCTCGTGACCATCTCAACCTCCATTCCAAAGGTGATCTCTTCCGGCTCTACATCCGTAAGCTGTGCTAAGATGATGGGTCCCTCCTCAAGCTCAATCAATGCCAGTGGATAGGGTTTGTAATATTCAAAGCCGCTTGGAGGGTTTCTTACAATAGTCCAGCTGATGACCTTTCCCCTTCCGCTGAGCTGTACCTCTTCCATCTCCCTGCTCCCACATTCATTGCACACCTGCCTCGGAGGGAAGTGAATCTTTCCGCACTTTTTGCACTTGGTTCCAATTAAGCGGTACTTCTCCTTAAAGTGTCTCCAAAACCTTGAAACCTGCATGGGCTTTCCCATTTTAAACCCTCCTGAGGATTGTTACGGTTATGTTCGAACCAGTCCCCCCAATGTTTTGGGTTAGTGCAACCTCTGCATCGGGCACCTGGTTTGGTGCCTCACCCCTGAGCTGTAAAGCTGCTTCAACGGTCTGATAAACCCCGGTTGCACCAACTGGATGTCCCCTTGCCTTTAATCCACCCATTGTTTGGATTGGGCAATCACCGTCAATCGCTATCTGTCCCTCTTTAGCCAGCTCAGCACCCTTGCCACGTTCAGCAGCGCCCACGGCTTCTAGGCTCAAAGCGGCCATGATTGTGAATGCATCATGGATCTCAAAGAGGTCAACATCTTCCGGTGCTATTCCAGCCATCCTGTAGGCTTTTTCGGCCGCAACTTCTGCCGCTTTAAGTCTAAGCAGATCCTTCCTGTTTGCCAGGTTGATTGTATCAATTGCCCTTCCCATTCCAGATATCTCAACCCACTTTTCCTTTGGGATTCCAAGTTCCTTCGCTTTTTCGGGCGTTGTTATGATAACGGCCGCGGCACCGTCACAGACCGGAGAGGCGTCAAACAGCTTGACCGGATCAGCTATATAAGGGCTCTTTAAGACCGTTTCAACCTTTATTGGCTTTTTAAACATTGCATATGGGTTCTTTGCACCATTTATGTGGGCATTAACGGCGAATAGTGCTAAATCTTCCTCTGTGTAGCCGTATGTGTGCATGTAATGGCGCATGACAAGGGCATTTAAAGCGACAAAGCTTGCCCCGTGAAACAGCTCCCACTCTGCATCGGCGGCATAGGCCAGATACCTTGTGGCATCGCTCGGCCAGACATCCGTCATCTTCTCCACTCCAACAACGGCAACGACATCCTCAAGGCCGCTCATAACGGCTTTGGCACCTTCCTGAACTGCAGCTCCTCCGGAAGCACAGGCGGCCTCAACCTTTACAGCCGGAATGTGCCCCAGACCGGCCCAATCTGCAATCAAAGTCCCAAGATTTTCCTGTTCAACGAATGGCCCGGAAATCATGTTCCCCACGTAAAGGGAATCAACCCCGTCAATGTTAGCGTCGTCCATTGCATTCAGCAAAGCCTCTACGGCCAGATCTCTCAGGCTTGTCTTCCAGTGCTCCCCAACAGGGGTCATGCCAACCCCGATTATTACAGCCCTTTCCATTTCAACCACCTCACATAAGGAGCTTTCCCCTGTGTTTCACGTACAGTGCATAGTCGATGTACTTTTTCCTGTTTATGTAGTCCCACGTCTTCGGCGCCAGGTCTCTCTTCTCTTCGATTGCATCCTGCACCACCAGGCTGAAGGCATCGCTCCCCGCTCCAGAGCCAAAGCTAACCCACAGGATCCTCTCGCCAGGCTTCGCTATGTCCAGAACTGCCGAAACTCCAACTAAGGTTGCACCGCTGTATGTGTTGCCTATCACCCCGCTGAGGAGACCCGGTTTAACTCTCTCCACTGGAATGCCAAGGATCTTTGCAACTGTGAGGGGAAACTTAACGTTTGGCTGGTGGAAGACAGCGTAGTCAAAATCATTGACCGTCAGCCCTAGCTCTTCCATCAACCCTTTTGCCGCATTTATGATATGGCGGAAGTAGGCCGGCTCTCCTGTGAACCTGTTTCCGTGCCTTGGATAGTGCTCGTGCTGCCTCCTCCAGAAGTCCGGGGTGTCTGTGACGTAAGAGTAACTCCCTTCAAAGTATGCCAGAGTTTCCGAGCTCTTCTCCCCGACGATGTAGGCCGCTCCTCCAGCTGCCGCTGTGAATTCAAGATGGTCACCGGGTCTTCCCTGTGCGGTATCGGCACCAATTGCCATTGCATACTCTGCCATTCCAGAGCCAACGAAACCTATGGCAGCTTGCAAAGCCTCAGTTCCGGCCTTACATGCGAATTCAAAATCAGCAGCATCCAGATGTGGAGTTGCGCCAATCGCTTCAGCTATAACAGTTGCAGAAGGCTTAACTGCGTAGGGTTTTGATTCAGAACCGAACCAGATTGCTCTAATAAGCCCGGGATCAATTTTAGCCCTCTTTAGGGCGTTTCTTGCCGCTTCAATCCCTATCGTTAATGCATCTTCATCGAGGTTGTTCACGGCTTTTTCCTCAATTGGGAACGCATTAATTCCCCATACCCTGCCTATTTCAGCACTTTTAATCCTGAACATTGGCACATACGCGCCATAGCCCACGATACCGACATCTTTAATCGGCCTCAGCAGTTTTCTCATTGGCATCACCCGTAAAAACGTTGAATCTGACTTTCTTTGGGAAATAGCCAACCTCATTATAAAAGCCTTTCGGTAAAAGGTCAATCTTCCTTCGTCAATCAGCGATAGGAAAGGATATATACCACCGGCGATATAGGATTCTGGGTGATATCTTATGAGATATGAGATAAAGCATAGGCCAAGTTTTAGTTTGGTTGAGGTTGAATTGGAGAGGGGGGAAGCACTGCAAGCGGAATCCGGTGCCATGGTTTTTATGAGCCCGAACATTAAAATAGAAACGAAGGCAAAGGGTGGAATTTTTGGGGCCCTTAAGAGATCCCTTCTGGCAGGAGAAAGCTTTTTCATAAACACATTCAGGGCTGAAGGTGGGGCTGGGAAGATAGGGCTTGCACCCCCATACCCCGGAGACATTGAAGCTTTTGAGATTGATGGAACGCTATACGCTCAGAGCGGGGCGTTTCTGGCAAGCTCTGCTGATATAGATATCGACACAAAATGGGGAGGGG